>CAKOKV010000090.1 GCA_934095805.1 uncultured Bacilli bacterium
CTGCAAGCTACTGCCGTTACTACTCCTGGATGTATTATTTCTTTGTATTTTGATTCTTTATATAATTCTTGTTCTAAGAAATGATTAATATCATTTTCTTTAATTCTAATACTAACTATCTTTCTAGATGATTTTATATGTTCAGTTATAACTTTTCTAACTATTTTATTTATATCTCTTTCAAGTTCTCTTACACCTGATTCACTAGTATACTCATTTATTATTTTCTTAATAGCTGGTTCTTCAAACTTAATTGTTGTATTTTTAAGTCCATGTTTTCTTAATGAAGTTGGTATTAAATAATTTTCACTTATAAATAATTTTTCACTATCTGTATAACCAGTTAATTCTATTATTTCTAACCTGTCTAATAAAGCAGGTGGTATATTTGTGATATCATTTGCGGTTAATATAAATAATATTTTTGATAAATCTATTTCTTCATCTATATAATTATCTGTAAACCTTTTATTTTGACTCACATCAAGTATATCTAATAATGTAGAAGCTGGATCACCTTTATAATCTTTTTTTAATTTATCAACTTCGTCTAGTAGAAATACTGGATTGTTACTTCCACATTTTATAAGTGATGTTACTATTTTACCTGGGTTAGATCCAATGTATGCCCTTCTATGTCCAACTAGTTCGGCTGAGTCACTCATTCCACCTAATGATATTTTAACAAAGTTTCTATTTAATGCTTGTGATATTGATTCTGCAAATGTTGTTTTACCCACACCAGGAGGACCAACTAAACAGATTATTGGGCTTGATACTTCGTTTGTTATACTTTTAACAGCTATATATTCTATAACTCTCTCTTTTGCTTTTTTCATTCCATAATGAGTATCATTAAGTTTCTTTTCTATTTTTAATAAATCTTTTTCATCCTTTGTTTCAATATACCAAGGAACATTTAATAAATATTCTATGTAATTTCTTATAATTCCTGCATCAGGACTCATTTCACTAGTAGCATTATATCTTTCTATTTCACTAAGTAACTTTTCTTTTATTCTTTCTGGATATTTGCCACTATTTGCTAAGTTTCTATAATTTAAAATATCTTCTTCTTTAGTATTAGTTTCACCAAGCTCATCTTTAATTACTCTTAGTTTTTCTTTTAAGATAAATTCTTTTTGAGTATCATCCAGTCCTTTTTTAATTTCATTTTCAATATGACCTTCTAAATCTATAACAGCTGTTTCAACCGCTAATTCTTTAATTAATGTTTTGCATCTACTTATTGGAGAAGAATCTAACATTAAATTTAATTTTTTTTCAAAAGATAATGGTAAAAAGTTTGCTATTAAATCAGTCATTTTATCTAAATTACAGCCTGATTTTAATTCACTCATTATTGAATTACCTATTAAAGGATTTTTATCTATATATTGTTCTAATTCTGCTTGTAGCTTTCTTTGATATGCTGTCCATTCTATTTCACTTTCTGATAAATCTATACCAGTGATTATACTATCTAAAATATCTTCTTCATTTGAATAATTTACATAACTTATTATTTTTACTCTATATAATCCAGTTATAATTACTCGTTTATTTCCATTCGGTAAATCAATAACACTATTTATTTTTCCAACTACACCTATTCTAGATAAATCTGATGTATCTGGTTTTTCTTCAAGAGTATTTAGGGGGCAAACGATTAAGACTTCATCATCATGATATAATTTAGATATTTCAGTTACTTTTTTACTTATATCACTTTTAATTTCTACTCTTACTTCTTCACCAGGAAGCAAGACTAATTTTTTTAACAAAATTACTGGCAAATTACTCTTAATCATGCTTCCTCCTGCTCTTGACTTATTATTATAAATTCAATTTATATAAATGTAAACACCAAAAATAAATTTTCACAAAAAAAGAGTTTTTAAAACTCATTTTTTCATTTATTTTTATACTTAAATTTAAATTTTTATAGTTAATTTTTTTGATTCATTTTTAATACATAATCCTAGAATTTCTGCATTTCTTTTTATCAATATTCTTTGCATTTTTTTAATCTTTTCCAGTATTATTTTAAGTTCTGTTTTATATTCAGGATTTAATGAATATTCATATTCTTCATATGATGCAGAAAGCTGTGTCATAGCAATTTGATATTCTCTGTAGTCATATTCCATTTTTCTAATTTTCTCATCTATTTTTGCCTTTTTATTAGCAATAGTATTTTTATCTTTTGAAGTAACAAGTTCTATTTCTAAACTTTCACTCATTCTTTTATATTCTTCTATTTTATTTTCAAGTTTACTTAAAAATTCAATATCTGTTATATCTTCTAAATTATTCATAATCTTTCGCCCTATCAAAAGTGATATTCTTGACTTTTTCTTGTTTAATAGAATTTATTATTATTAAACTAACTCTTTCATAGTCAACTTCCCCATTTACTGGAATATTTTTCTTTTTAGATATTTTAGTAAAACATTCTTCTACTTCATCATCATTATAATATTCTATTCCAAATTCTTGTTTTAATATATCTTTATAGTATTTATTTAACATTCTAAGTATATGACAAGCTACCTCTTCAATTGTTATTACTTCTTCCTTTATAATTGTCATACTCGCTAGATTATATGCAACCATATTATTTTCAAATTTTGGCCATAGAATTCCAGGACTATCAACAAGATCCATATTATCATTTATTCTAAGAGTTGTTAGATTTTTAGTAACCCCAGGTTTATTACCTACTCCCGCTATATTTTTACCAACTAATTTATTGATAAGTGTACTTTTTCCTACATTAGGTACACCTACTATTAAACATTTTGCTTTCTTAGGAAGTAAACCTTTATTTTTTCTCTTCTCATTTATAGATTTCATAAGTTTTGAAACTTCTTCTATTATTTTTTTGTAATCATTAGTATTTTTAGAATCGCAAGTAACTGTGATATATCCCTCTTTATTGTACTTTTCTATCCATTTAGCTGTTTCTTCTTTGTCACATAAATCATATTTATTAAATACAATTATGTTTTGTTTTTCTCTTGTTATTTTTGCTAAATCAGGTATCATTGAAGAATATGGCACTCTTGAATCAATAACATTAATAACTACATCAATATTAGAAATAATATTTGTTATTTCTTTCTTTGTTTTGGCCATATGTCCTGGATACCAGTTGATATTAGTTTTATTTAAATTTTCATAGTTCATCTTTTTATACTCCTTTATACATGCTAATTATTCTTTAAAAATTCTATTCTTTTTGGATTATCAATCCACTCTTTTATTGCTATCCCTATATTATTTTCTAAAAATCTGTGAGCAAGCCATATATTCAGAAAACGAGTTTTATAAGTTCTATCTCCTCCCATGATATTTATTATTTCTTCTTTTGTTATTTTTAAAATTTTGTGTGGAGCTTTTAATAGTTCATCCTCATTTCCATGAATAATACAAGATCTTATTTCGTAACAATATTTAATATTTTTTATTTTTTCTTGAATATCATCTGATTTAGCTAAATTATCAGAAATACATAGTCCAAATTTTAATCCAATTTGTTTTCCAATATCATAATTATTGTTTTTATCATATTTAACAAACATTCTTTCTATGCTGCTTATATAATTCAATAACTCACTTGACTGTGATGTTTCTTTTATAAAAATGTTTTCAATTACTAAAATGAAATCTCTAATTCTATCTGCATTTAATGAGTTTAAGAAATTATTAAATGTTAAAAAATCTTTTTCTGTCAAATCAACCATTTTCAATATTTCGGGGCAATTTTTATTAATATAATTTAGCACTGAATCAACAGCCTCAATCATTTCATCACTAAAAATATCAAATTTTTCACTACATATAACATATCCTTTTAAACTATTTAGATTTTCTTTTTTATCTTTTAATAATAAACTTTTAATAATATTTGCAATTAAAAAACTTTCCATACCATTTTCAATATAATTATTAATTTCTTCATTAAATTCTAAAATTGCAATCTTACTTAATTGTCTGTTTAGTACACTCTTGTTAAATGGGATTTGATCCAATTTTAAATGTTCATAAATATAGCAATTTTTAAGTTGCTCGTCTGTTAAATTTAAAATTAAACTTTTTTGTTTTTTTGATTTTTCATATTCTTTAAATATATTTTTTGCATCTTTGCTAAAAAAAGCTGTTTCATATTTAGCATTTAATTTATTTTTCTCTTCTAATGTTAATGGCCTTATTAGAATTCCCATTTTTTGAAGTTTAACAGGATTTTTTAATTGTTTTTTTAAAAATATATACATTATTTAATGTTCCTCCTAAAACAGCTATTTTATTTCTCAATAATTCTTATTTTCACATAAGTGATATGGTTTAACAATATTCTTAACTGACTTTGCTGATAAGAATAAATAATCATTTATATCTATTGAAAAACAATCTTTTAACTTTGAATTAATGTATGTAATAACTCTGACTGTGTTTGCTCTTATTTCTACTTCATATTTTGAATTTTCTTCTATTGGTTTTTTATTATCAACAATATTAGATAATTCACTATTATATACTAAT
>CAKOKV010000091.1 GCA_934095805.1 uncultured Bacilli bacterium
TTATATAATCTTTGTTTCCCCATTCTAGACCTAATATATTATAAATATCATACCATATATCACATAATTTTTCTTTTGATTTATCATAAAAACCTTGATATTCAATTTTAGCATCAAAACCAATACCTTCTCTATATGTATTGTCTGCGTATACTAAGTCTATTGTACTATTAAATGGTATTTTGACAACAATATAATTATAATTATCTCTTTTAAACTTTTTTATTGATTCTTTTGATTTCAAAAATTCAAATACTTCTTCCTTATAATTCATTTTCAGCCCCCACCTCAATAGGGTCAATATATTCACACATGATGCTTAATGCTTCATCATAACTTTTAGATGAGTTTATTCTTTTTTTCATCTCTTCAGCTTCTTCTTTAAAACCATTTTCTTTTAAAGATTTAACACAAATGCTTATTAAATTAAAAACATTTCCATCTGCTCCTATAATTGGAGCAGACACTTTTTTAAATTCTTTTTTTATTTTAAATCCCCCTTTACATTTCCATTTCATTATAACTTTTAATTTTTTTGTTATAATATTCATTTATATCATCACCCCAGTCATTTTCAGCAATATATGCTTGTGTTGTCTGCCAGTCAACTTCTTCAATAACTGTTTTAGCAATACTTTCTATAAGTTCATCATCAAAATCTCTTGCTTCAATAGTATATACTGTTCCATTTTGAAAATACTCATAAAAATATTCGTCAAACTCTAAACATGATTTAATTTCTTCTTTTATTGAATTATGAGTAGAGATTTCTCCCTCATTTATTAATTGTTCTTTGTTTTCTTCAATATAATCACCAAATAATATTTCATAATTAAAAGCACATTCTGCTATATAACAAACATCATCTAGATTATTTTCAAAAGTATCATAATTTTTATAGCAGTAACCATTTAAAGTGTTATCAGCTACATACATATCTATTAAATTAAAATTATAATCTGGATCTGATACTTTTTTAATAAAACCAATATTTCTATTTTTTTGAATTTTATTCATAATGTTCCTCACTATAAAATTTATTTTTAATTATTGTTTCACTCAAAGCAAGTGTAAAATTTTTTAAAATTTTTATCTCTTTATCATCTTTTGTTCCCCAATCTAAAAAATACAAAAATTCATCTTCATATTCTTTATTAACAAAATTCATATAAAAAGAATCTAGGACCTCCGAGATTCTTAATATCAAACTTGGTTGTGGATTTTTAATTCTTCCATCCTCCAACATTCTGATTGTTTCTATGTCTTCTCCAACCATTTTCGCTAACTTTCTTTGTGAATAGCCACATATATATTTTCTTAAAATCATTATATTATATCCCATATCTTCTTTATACATATTTTCCCCCTAATAATTGTAATCTAATTCTCCATATTTTATTTTTTCTTCTATTTTTTCATATATTTGATATGCTGTTTCTTCAAAAGCATACCAAGCTAATAAATTTTTATTTAAATAATCTAGCACTAAAGGATCATCATTATCAAATCTATCTTTAAAAAACTCTTCAATGCTTAGCCCATAATCATTTAAGTTATTACTTAATAAATCATTTATTTCGTCTTTATACTTATCATAAAACTCACTTGTTTCATCATAATAAATTAAACCTTGTATCATCCCAGATACACACCCATATCTTTGTAAATCTTCCATATCTTTTATCAAATTATCTATATCACTATAATTTCTATCAATATAATAATCAACTACATAATTATTTAATTCACTATGATTTTTTAAATCTTCTAAATATTCTTCTACCATATATCCCCCTTTATCTTTTGTAATTAAAATCCACATATTCTAAGACATCGGCTTGCTCACCATTAATCTTAAGCCCCACATGCAAGTGAAATCCTGTGCTTAGCCCAGTTGTAGAAACATTACCTAAGAGTATTCCTTCCCTAACAGGTGTACCTCTTCTATACATTAATGGAACACTATTTGCTTTTATATGGTGATAAACAATTTCAAAACCATTATTACATGTAACTGATACATAGTTTCCTGTTGCATTACCAGATTCACTATAAATTAAGTTATTATACTGAGTATTTACTACATTTTTAATTTCTCCATTACACATACTATAAAATGGTGTGCCCAATGGGGCTGCAAAATCCCAACCAGAATGATAATTAGTTCTTGCTGCTTCTTCTTCCGACAACCCTAAATCAATATTTCTATTTTCAAATACATAAGATGTTATTGTAAAGCTACTTTTTAAAGGGAAAACTAAAGGTAAATACGGATAATCTTCTGTGTAATCTTGCGAAATGGTAATATCACTACCATCTTTTTCACAAAGGTTTATTACGTTTATAAGAACGCCATTGCTGTTTATTCCACTCGTTATAGTTTGTTTAGGTATATCTTCATTTGTTTTTAAATTTATACAAATTGTTTTAATAGGTATCATTTGCTTTTTGTCTAAATTTAAATTTTCAATATAACCTGCTTTCCAATCATCTTCAGATAATTCTGTTATATCTAGTACATTATGTTTTCTCTGAAGATAAAAAATCAACCTTTCAAGTGATACATATCCACTTGATAACATATTTTCATTTAATATCTTTTTATATCTTGTAGAATATATTTGATTATTAATAACAGAAGCAGAACTCATGTTAGTTTCTGCCTCTCTTTTAACTTTTTCATAACCTATAGATATTCCAGCAATAGCTGCTATTATTCCTATTATCATAACTATAACAATAATTATTCCACCTAATATAGTTGCTATTTTAAATGTTAATATTTTTTTTAACATATTACTCCTTTATTATACTATCGTCATCACTTTCACCCATATAATAAGTTTGAAGAGGCGTTGCAAAAACATTTACTCTTAATCTATTTTTATTAGTTATATTAAGTAAGAACTGCCCTTGATTTGCTCTTGATAAAAATGACTTTTGAGTTTCTGTTAAAGGCGTATTAGAATAGAGTTTTTCTACTGCCTCAACATCATTATCTTTTAACATACCTGTTATTTGATACTGTGAATTATTAAATATTGCTGACGCATGTCTTAAAATATTATTTTTAGTAGTAAAATCTGTTGGTTGCTGACTTGCAACAATTATTCCTAATTTATACTTTCTAGCACGCCTATTTAACTGATCAAAATATTTTAATAACGTAGGATTGTCTTCATCAATATAGTTATGAAATTCATCTAATATAATTAACATTTTCTGTTCTTTATTTAATTTTTCATTTTTCTTTTTATTGTCTACAATCTCATTACTTAAATAGGTAAGCAAATTAATCATTTGAGTATTAATAAGTCTTCTACTTGAATTAAATAATAATTCTTGTAAATTAAAAACGATAAGATTATTATTTAAATTTATAGTAGTAATACCATTAAATAGATTAGCATCTTGACCTATTACCATCCTTTTTAATAATACTTCAATATTAACAAGTATTTTTAATAAGTCCTTATTATCACAACCTTTTTGACTTTCTAATAAATAGGCATACAAATCAGAAAAGATTGGGTAATCTTTCGGAGTCATTTTTTCATATTCTTCTAGTGAAGTTTTTTTAGAAATACCCCTAGAATTATAAAATTTTTCAACCATATCAAGTAATACTACTAATTCTTTTTCGGTAATATCTTCAAATGCCGTTTTGAAAAAATTTTCTAAAAAACCTAAATGTTTTCCCAATATTGATGTATCTTCATCATCATCAGTCATAATGTATCTCACTTGCAATGGATTAATTAGACTTTTGCTAGATAGATCAATATGTTCTCCTCCACATCTTTCACATAGTTTTTGAAGTTCATTTTCTATATCAAATAAATATAATTTTGTTCCTCTTGCAAACTCATTGGTAGCTAATAACTTTAATAAATAACTTTTACCACTACCACTTGTACCAATTAATCCTATATTATGACTGGTTCTATTTTTATTCAAAAAAAATGGATCAAAGAATATAGGAAGACCATAAGCGGAGTCTTCCCCAATCAACCATCCTGTTGAATCGTTATGGTAATTTTCAGTAAAGAAAAATGTAGATGCTAAAGTTAATGTTGGAAGATACATTTTATATCCATTAAATCCTTTGGTTGTTAAGTCATAAACCTGCCATGCTTCCATTTGTCTCATTCTAGGAATCTCAACTTTAACTTGATATAATTCTGCATTTCTTTTAATCTCTTTAACTAATTCATCTCTTTTTTTCTTATCTCCACTTATAGCAAGAATGATTGATACTTCTTTTATTTTTTCATCATTTGATGAAATTTGTTCTATAAGCATTTTATAATTACTCATTAAATTTTGCATTTCTGTAACATCACTTAAATTCTTTGAAGAATTATAATCTGCTAAAACAGCTTTAAAACTACTATTAAGTATATTTAAGAGCTTTCCTTGTTCTAGCGAATCATTAATAGTTACAGATGCTTTTACATTAGGTAAATTTATTATTCTATCTAAAAATCCATGTTCAATAAATAATGGATAATTTTTTATATATAGTAATTGAATATCTTC
>CAKOKV010000092.1 GCA_934095805.1 uncultured Bacilli bacterium
GTGGACTTATGATACTTATATTTAAACCGTTTAAAGTTGGAGATTATATAGAAGTTAGTGGAAAAGAAGGAACAGTTAAATCAATAACTATGTTCTATACAACAATAACAACATTTGATAATAAATTAATACAACTTCCAAATGGAAACTTATCTAATTCAAACATAACAAACTATACAGCAAATAAAAAGAGAAGAGTTGATATTGATATATCAGTTTCTTATAGTAGTGATATAGATAAAGTTAAAAAAGTTATTAACGAATTAATATCAAAAAACGAATTAGTATTGCAAGAAGAAAATAACTATGTAAAATTATCTAAACATGATGATTCAGCTTTAGTATTTGCAGTGAGAGTATGGACAAAAACTGATAATTATTGGGATTTATATTTTGATTTAATGGAAAGTATTAAAAAAACACTTGATAAGAATAAAATTGAAATACCTTTCCCACAAATGGATGTACATATTAATAAGTAAAAAAGTTATAAAAAATAACTTTTTTTAATTAGATATTTATGTTAAAATATTATAGTAGATACAGTAACTAGTTAGTTGGAGATGGTATAAGTGAATGATAAAGAATTTATAAAAATTAGAAATCAAATAGCAAATAAACTTTATGCTTTAGTTGCAAATGAGTATAATGAGTGTTTATCATTTTCAAATAAAGCAAAAACTAATAAATCACTTACATCAATAGCTAAAATGAAAAATGAAAATTATAGTTTAATGACAAATTACTATAATCAAATAAGACAATGCAAATCAAGAACAGAATTAAATACTATTAGAGCAAAAATAGTCGCAAAAGTAGCAGAAATTAGACAAGCATATAAAGAACTAGCAACAAAAAAAGCAACATCACAAAATAAAGATTTAATAACTGAACAAATGGAAGCTTTAAGATTAGCTAACTTATTTATGTATAACTTTGTTAATGAAATGGATGCTCCGTTTAAACAACAAACGGAAGAAAAAAGAGAAACAGTAACTCACATAAATACACCAATACCAACAGTTAAAAAACAAGAAAGAACTGTAACTCCTACAGAAAGAAAACCAGAAATAAAACAACAAACACCTAAGACATATCAAACAGATCCAAATCTATATAGAGACAATGATATAAAAAATATAGAAATAATTAATAGAACAATATGTCAACTTAAAGAAAAATATTATAGTTTAAATCAATACAGTGTAGAAGCAAAAGAATTAAGAAAAAAGATATATGCATATTCTGTTAGAAGAGAAGAAGGTATAAGAAGAATCTGCGGTAATGAAGGCATTAAATTATTATTAAATGTTGAAAGTATAGAAGATAGCATTTATTCAAAACCAGTATTAGTTACGAGAAAGCCATATAGAATATCATCATCAAGTTATATGGCAAGATTAAATGGATTAATATCTGCAATAAGTGATTTGAAATGTAAAGGATATGATAGTAAATACTATAAAGGTCCAAAAGGCGATTATAAAGTATTTAATAAATTATTAGATGCATCAATCGCGGAATATCATAATATGATTATGGCCGTTGCTGATGTTAGTCAAAAACCTGGAATAATTAAAACATCAAATGATATACTATCACTATTAAATATATATAATATAGATGGAGATTATACAAAATTTAAAGATATTAATAATGGTGGAATGGTTGGTGGAGAAAGAATATCAATCGAAGCCTATAGAGAAGGTGTTAACAGAATAAATGGAATGATTGATACAATTAGACAGCAATCCTCTCTAGCAATAAAATCAAACGGAGGAGCAATCACAGTTAAAGATCGTTCTAATGCTAGAAGTGAAGACGAAAAACATCTTCAAATAGCAAAAGAAGAATTATATAGAAAATATTTAGCAAGCAAAAAAGAAATGTTAAGTCAAGGAACTATAAGAAAATAAAGCAACTAAGGTTGCTTTTTACTTTTAAAAATAACTGAGTGCATTTTTGATACAAATATGTTACAATATACGGACATTTGGGGGAAAAGAATATGAAAAAAGAAATAAACGATTTTATAATGCAAAATTTTATTGATGGACCAACAGCAGAACAATTAAAAAATTGTAAGAAATTAATTGAATTTTTAAATTCTAAAAAATATACATTAAATTTTAAAACTACTCAAGAACTTTTATTAGAAAATATGCAATTAAATAAATTAGCTGCAATTTTAAATGAACTTATTGAAAAAGGCGATATTGATTTAGTTAATAATGAAAATGTTAGTATGATTGTATCTGCATATTATTTAATGAATAATAAAGAAGAAACAGAACAAGAAGAAAAAGATGATGATTTTGATTATACAAAGTTTGATGTAAGTGATGTTGATAATGTTAAATTATATTTAAGAGAAATAGGAACAATCAAATTATTAACTGCTGATGAAGAAATAGAATTAGGAAAAAAAATATCAATGGGAGACGAAGAAGCTAAAAAGAAATTAGCTGAAAGTAATTTAAGATTAGTAGTTTCTATTGCAAAAAGATATAATGGATCATCAGGTTCTTTAACTATACTTGATTTAATACAAGAAGGTAATATTGGATTAATGAAAGCAGTTGAAAGATATGATTATAATTTAGGTTTTAGATTTAGTACTTATGCTACTTGGTGGATTAAACAAGGAATTTCAAGAGCAATATCAGATCAATCAAGAACAATAAGAATCCCATCTCATTTATATGAACAAGTTAGAAAGATGGATGTTGTTATCTCTAGATATGTAGGTAATTATGGTGTAGAACCAACTGATCAAATGTTAGCAGATATGTTTGATGTGTCAGTTGAAACAATAAGAGAAAGAAAAGTAATAATGCAAGATACATTATCTTTATCTCAACCTATTAGAACAAATGATACAGAAGATAGTGAAGAATTAGGAGCATTCATAAAAGATCCTAATGTTAATGATGAAGATTTTACAGATGAAGTATATTATAAAGATTTTTTAGCAGCTGTATTCGAAAGAGGTCCTTTAACAGAAAGAGAAAAAGAAATTATAAAATATAGATATGGACTTGGACCTGATGGAAGAAGATACACACTAGAAGAAGTAGGGAAAATATTTGGAATAACTAGAGAAAGAATTAGACAAATAGAAGGAAAAGCTCTTAGAAAACTAAAAAAAAGTAGAGAAGTAAGAAGTTATTGTCCAGAATCAAAAAAATTACAATTAGTAAACTATAGATAAAAACATTTTAATATAATAAAAGGGGAAAAAATATGGAGCAAGAAATAATAAGATTTATAATAGCTAATTTTCAAGAAGGAAATATAGTAGTACAATTAAAGAATTGCAAAAGATTAGTTTCATTCTTAAAAAAGAAAAAGTATGAATTAGATATTGATTCAGCCACTAATTTATTATATGAAAGTGAAGAACTAAATAAAATGGCAATGATAATTAGTCAAATGAATAGTGATGAACTAGAAAATGAAGAGAATATTTCAATAATCATGTCAGCTTATAAATTAATAAATAGAAAAAATGATAAAATAACTAAAAAAGATACAACTCAAAAAACAAATTCTTATGAAACAGTAAACATTAGTGCATTCGATAATATGGATTTATATTTAAAAGATCTTGCTGAAATAGCTGAAATAAATAGATTAACACATGAAGAAGAAATAAAATTAGGGAAAAAGGTACTTAGCGGAGATTTGGATGCTAAACAAAAATTAATTGAATCAAACTTACCTGTAGTAATTTATGTAGCAAAAAAATATGTAAAGAATGCAGGATCGCTATCAATGTTAGATTTAATACAAGAGGGAAATATAGGCTTAATGCAAGCTGTTGAAAGCTATGACTATAGAGTTGGAGCAAGATTTATTACTCATGCAGTATGGTGGATTAGACAAGCCATAACAAGAGGAATCGCAGATAAATCTAGAATGGTTAGATTACCTGTATATTTATTTGAAGATGTTAAAAGAATAAACAAATTAATAAGAGATTACCAAGAACAATACGGATTTGAACCAACTGATGAAACAATTTCAGATATATTATTTATTCCAGTAGAAAAAGTAAGAAGATTAAAAGTAGAAATGCAAGAACCCTTATCATTTTCACAACCTCTATCAAAAAGTAGAAATAATATAGAAAGTAATGGAGAACTTGGAGAATTTGTAGCTGATTCAAACTCAGAAATATATAATTTTGAAAACGAATCATTTTATAATAGTTTTAATTCTGTAATATTTAATTCAGATATATTAACAGAAAGAGAAAAATATATTATTAAACATAGATTTGGTTTTGAAGGTGAAAAGCACGAAACATTAGAAGATATAGGTAAAACATTAGGTTTAACAAGAGAAAGAGTTAGACAACTAGAAAAAGGTGCATTAAAAATATTAAGAAATAGTGAAGAAATTAAATGCTTTAATCAAGATAGAGAACAACAATTAATATTTAGACATAATTAAAAAGCGATAATATCGCTTTTTATCTTTTTAAAATCTAGTTGCATATTTGATACAGATGTGTTATAATATGTAACT
>CAKOKV010000093.1 GCA_934095805.1 uncultured Bacilli bacterium
GAAAGAACATTGTATATATGAAAAAAATATGATGTTCTTTTTATCTTATTTTATAAAATCAAATAAAATACTAATTGGAAAAATGTTTAGCAATAAAAAATATCAAGAACAAATAATAGATAAATATAAGTTAGTAGATTATATAATAGAGGTTATAAAAAACAACCAAGAAGAACTAGAAAAAAATATAAAAAATAAAAAATATTTTGACAATTATTCTTATATGGAATATACAAGTGAAAAATTAAAAGAATATTTGAATAATTTATCCAATTTAGAAATATTAGATAAGATAAAAGAAATGCAAAATAATAGTTCTAATCACCAAGCAGAAGCTAATCATTTAGTGATTTCTCTTGCTAATTTAATATTTACAGAGAAAGAAAGTAAAGATCCATTCTGGATTAATAGTAGCAAACAATTATTTATTGGTCTTGTAGGAATATTTTTAGAAGATTATAAAAAAGGATTAATAGATGAAAACAAGATAAATATTGCTAGTATAAAGAAATTTCAAAATTCCTCTTTAATAAAAGAAAATCAAATGTATTTGCAAAGAAATTTAAATACCAGAAGTTACGGGAATTTGTCTAAGGATTATTTAACATCAATATTGTCTTCTGCTGAAAATACTTATAAATCTGTTACAGCAGTATTTGGTGAAAAAATGTCTATATTTGATGATCTAAATGTGGAAAATGTAACGAGCATTAGTGAATTTAATTTTACAGATGTAGGAAGAAAACCAACTGCACTTTATATTATTGTTCCTGATGAAGATAAAAGTTATTATCAATTAGTTACTATAATACTTGGAATGCTAATTAAAGATTTATCAAAATTTGCAAATATGCCTGAAAACAATGGTATGTTACCTGTAAAAGTTGAATGGATTTTAGAAGAATTTGCAAATATGCCACCAATAAATGATATACATGTTTCAGTTAGTGTAGCTCGCTCTAGGGGGATGAGATATATCTTTTTTATTCAATCTTTTGCTCAGTTAGATCAAATATATGGCAAAGAAATAGCAAGTATAATAATTGATAACTCAGCTTTGTGTTATTTAAAAACAAATAGCATAGAGTGTGCTCAAATTATAGAAAAGAAATTAGGAAGGGCAACAATAACAACAAACTCATTAAGTACAAGTACTGATCCATTTAAAGTAGGTGGTAATCAAACTACTTCTTTACTGGGAAGAGAATTACTAACAGCAAATGAAATTATTTCACTTAAATATAAGACAATAATATTTCCTGTTTTTGGTAATCCAATATTTAGAGACACTTATATGTATAGTGATTTATATCCTAAATATAAGAAGGTTGCAATATGTGAAAGAGAAATAAAAGTTTTAAAAAGATTAACAGATAATTATTATACAGTTGAAAAACTAAGAGAATATTATGATAAAGAAAGCAATAATAAAGAGAAGGTAATAACAAGAAAAATAATTACTTCAAGCCAAAGACAAACTAAAAATAAAATGAGAAGAATTATTGAAAATGTTAATGGTGAGAATAATGTTATAAGTCTTTTAAACAATTTAAAGGATTGGTTTACAAATAGAATAATAAATGAAATAAAAGATGATGACGATGTTTATACTTTAGAAATTGCAACACTATTAAATAAAATGGATTTAATAAGACTAAAAAAACTATTTACGAATGATATCACAGTAGAAATAGCGAGTAATAAAAAAATTAGAAAAACAATTATATCATTTTGGAATAATTTAGAAGGAGAAAAATATTTATGAAAAAGAACCAAAAAACTATTGGTAAAATACTAATATTGTTATCATTAGCAACACTTTTATCTTATAAAATATATAATTATTATTATGAGAAAAAAGATGTAGATGTGATAAATAGTTATATTGAAGAAACAAGTCGTATTATAGAAGAAGAAAATATAGCGTTACCACTAGAAGAAACAAAAAACGAATTTAAGAAAGTAGATATAAAATATACAGCTGTTTTAGAAATACCTAGTATAAATCTAAAAAGAGGTGTAGTTGATAGTACTAAAAACTTTAATTCTATTAACTATGCAATTAGTGTAGACAAACATAGCAATTACCCAAATAAAGTGGGTAATTTTATTTTGTATGCACATTCTGGTAATAGTAATATTTCATATTTTAAAAAATTAATAGATGTAGAAATTAATGATAATGTTTTTATTTATTATGAAGGAATAAAATATAACTATAAAATATTTAGTAAATATAATATTGAAAAAACTGGAAAAGCAAATGTTTTATCTAGTAATGAGAATAAATATATAACATTAATAACGTGTAATCAAAAAAGAAAAGGATATCAAGTTGTATTAGTAGGGGAACTAGTAGAGCAACATAATTATTAAAAGTAAAAAAAAGAATAAATAAGGGGGTATTAAAATGAAAGAAATGTATAATGTCATTGAAATAGAAAATGATGCTTTAACAGAAGAAGATATTAAAAAAAGTGTCAATTACCAATGGGCAAAAATAATTTTAAATATTTTTGAGAAAGTTGTTCAAAATGGCTGAAAAGAATATTAATACATGTTATAATTATTATGTAAGTATTCTTACATCCAAAAATGAAAATTTGAAGGTATGTCATCATAAAAGGATGGTGATGTACTAATGAAAAAGGTGGTATTATATGTAGGATTAACAGAAGAAGAAAATAAAGCTTTAAGTTCTGAAGAAATTGAAAGTACATTAACAAAAAGAGCAACAGCACTTATGGATTATGCAGAAACATTGAATTATGAAGTTGTTGGAATATATCGTGATGGCTATTATATTGGAGATTCGGAAAATAGAATTAATTTTAATAATATGCTTTCTTCTTTAGTTAATAAATCGGTTAATATTGTTTTATCTACTTATAATGAGATTATAAGTAATGAAAAAGAGAAATTTACTGAATTTATAAGTAAACTAAATGAGAAAAAAATAGAATTTAAGTCTATTTCCAAATTAAATCCAGAAGATACAATCGCAAGTAGAAGAAATCAACAATTAAAAAATATGATGGATGATTGTAAACTAGAATATGTTTCGCCTAGTATCATCAATTTACTTAATTTAGATATTAAAAATGATGATAGCTTTTTAGTACCAAGTTATGAAATTAAAAAAAGATCAGCTTATGTGAGAGAAATTTATAATTCAGAGTATAATTGGTATGGTAAGAAAGTTATTTTATATGTTAGATTATCAGAAGAAGATAAAGATAAAAAAACACTTGAAGAATTAAGCGAAAGTATTAAAAATCAATTATCAATGTTATTAAAACATGCTAAAGCAAATAGATGGGTAGTAGTTGCAATATTCTGTGATGAGGACTATTCAGGGGTGGATAATGAAAGACCAGAATATAATAAATGTTTGAGATTCTGTGAAGTTGGAAAAACTGATATAGTTTTGTGCAAAATGCAATCAAGATTTACTCGTGATATGGAACATGTAGAAAAATATATACATGGTTTATTTCCACAGTGGGGTATTCGTTTTGTAGGTAAAGTTGATAATGCCGATACAGTTGTTAAAGGAAACAAAAAATCAAGACAAATAAATGGTCTTATTAATGAATGGTATTTGGAGGATTTATCAGAAAATATTAGAGACACAATCAAAGATAAACATGTAAATGGTCAATTTACTGGCCCATTTGCACCTTATGGTTATATAAAGAATCCAGAAGATAAAAACCATTTATTAATTGATCCTGTTGCAAGTGTCGTAGTTAAAAAGATATTTGAATTATTTACAGAAAAGGGATATGGTGTTAGAAAAATAATTAGATATCTAAAAGAGAATAATATTCCTTGTCCTTATGAATATAAATTATCACAAGGATTAAATGTAAAATACAGCAGAAAAATTACTAAAGAAAATGTTTGGAGTGATTGTACTGTTAAGAGAATATTGCAAGATGTTGTATATATTGGTAATTTAGCACAAAGTAGAACAACGACACCAAATTATAAAAATAAAAAAATTATTTCACTACCAAAGGAACAATGGATTGTTTGTAAAAACACACATGAACCTATTATTGATACGAATACTTGGGAAAAAGCAGTTAGTATCAGAGAAAATAGATCACGTGCTTGTAAAGAACATGGCGAAAAACATAAATATTCTGGAGTTATAAAATGTGATTGTTGTGAAGGGAACTTTAAAAAGGGAATGTATATGTCAAAAAATGAAAAAATTCATTGCTTTAAATGTACTGAAGCTTGCAAACCTTATGCAAATTGTAAAAATTCAAAAACAATTAGAGTTGATATTTTAGATGAAATCCTAATTGAAAAAATAAATGATAGAATAAACAAGTATAAGGACTTATCTGTTATGAATAAAATTAATATTAAAGAAATACTAGGTAATAATAATGATAGTCAAAAGAAAGGACTATTAGTTGAAAAAAATGAAATTGAAAAGAAAATTAATCAAAAAGATAATATATCTCAAGGAATGTATGAAGATTTAAAAACTGGTATAATTGATTATGA
>CAKOKV010000094.1 GCA_934095805.1 uncultured Bacilli bacterium
CATTTACAATGGGAGATAGAATTAAAGAACTTCAAAAAGAAAAAGCACGAATTGATAGTGAACTTGATTTGGATAAACAAGAAACTACCAATAATATAGAAAATACTGTAGAAGAAGAAATGGAGAGGTAATATGAAATTTAGAGATAGAATATTGAACAAGCTAGCGGATAGTTTAAAAGAATATGCTACAAAAGCCCCTCCTAGTAAAGAGTATGATTATGTAACCAATTGCGAAGTAAATGGTGATATAAAAGGAGCATTTTTAACTGTAGATTGCACCACTATTAAAAATTTAAAAGATAAATCGTATAAAGGATTAATAAATATAAACGATGTTTTAGAAAAAGAATTTAGAAATGATGATTCCAGTTACAAAGAAATTGCATTTTGTGATAAAGATAAAGTTGTTTGTATTTATAATAGTGAAAATAATACTTATTATGAAGATGTTCATGAGTCATTTGAAAGAGCAGAACAAAGATTATATATAAGATGTACGGATATAGGTTATAAAATGCTTAAAGAATATATAAATCAAAGCAGTAAATATCATAAATATATTGTTAGTAGTGATGTAATTCCGCAAAAGAAGGCGTTTGATAAAATTTTTAAAGAGGAAAATTTAGTGGAAAAAGCCAAAAATAAATCTAAAAAAAATAAAATTTATGATAATTATATTCAAATAACTGGTAAAGTATCGAATATAGGTAAGGAATTTACTAAAAGAGATGGAGAAAAAGCAAAATTTATTGAAATACAACAAGAGTATGAGTATAACGATAAAATCAAATATAACAAAATATCAGTGATGATTTCTAATAAATTAATAAATGAAATATCCAATATATCGAAAGAAAGCGTAATTTCTGTTAAGGGAAAATTAAATACTTATAATGATAAAAATGACAATATTAAGTCAGTAATAAATTGTACTGAAATTAGCACTTTGGATTTAATTAAGGAATATGATGAAAAAGAAAGATAAATTTATTAAAATCCCTTGCAAAATTTCATTTTTTAAGTGATAAATTAATCGGACGAAAAAAGCTGTTAAACATATCAAATATTAATGATATTAAATGTAATATGCTGGGTTGAATAGTTATAAGTACGAAAAAACAAAAACTCTTAAAACGGCTTTAATTCACTTAAAAAGGAGGGAAAATTTAATGAAAGAAAAAATTGAATTAAATCATCAATTTGTATCATGGCTTAATGAAATAACTTTAGATTTAATGACAACCACGATTGAAGATGAACCTGCAAAAGTGCCTGTATTTGTAGCAGTAAATGATATGCTCAATAAAATAGGCTATGATGGAACAGAAGATTTATCTAAAATACTTGGAGATGATTTGATAGAAAAAATAATCAATGAAATAAAAAGTAATATTTAAGGAGGAATGATAATATATGTATATTACTGAAACAACTGATAATGTAAGAAGTTTATTTGAACAATTAGAAAGTAAAGAGGATATAATAAAATTGAGGTTTTTGATTTATATATTTGAATTGCTAAATAATAATCAAATAAATGAAAAAAATGAAGAAAATCCTAGTTTGAATAAAGATGATGATATAAAAATTTTTACTTTAGAGGATATTGGATTTGAATCTAATGCTTGTACTATATTCTTACAGTATTTAGTGATGATTTATAATGGTATTACAGGAACTAATGAATTATACGAAGATACAGGAAATGTAATGGGAATTGTTTATTCAGATGAAGAAAATAAATTGAATGCTAAATTTGAAAAGCTAAATTTTGATGAGAAATTAGATGTTTATAGTGAGATAATTATAAAATGCGATAATGAAACGTATTTTAAGTCAGCAATAGTAATTCCAATGTTTGATTCTGTTTCTAATGGATATGACATTGCTAAACAAATAAAAAACTTCAAAAACTGATTAAATAATAAAATATTTGAACATTATAATATTGAGGTGTGATATGGGACAAATATATACAGCGGAGTGTCATGAATGTAATAGAATTTATAATTTTGATGTTGGAATTTCAAGATTGTATGGCAGTGATAAATTATTAGACTTAAATAGTGATTTTAATTTATTAAAGTTATTTAAAGAAAAGAATAGAAAAGAAGAATTACGGCAAATATTAGAAAGAGGAAAATGTGAATTGCTAGATGGATATGGTCATAAGATAGTAATATGTGATAGATGTAAGTGTATGTATTCGAGATTTCTTTTTACACTTAAGGAGGGTGATAATGAGTTTTCTCCAAAATATTTGTGTCATAATTGTAGAAGAAAACTAAGAGAATTGACTGACCATGAAATATTAAATGATATTTTTCAATGTCAGTATTGTAAAAATAGCATTAAATTTCATAAAAGTGGTGAATGGAACTAGAAATAGTTCTTTTTTTATGCTGTTTTGAATAAAAAATCAAAAAAACAAACATTATTAAGATAGGAGATGATACTATGTCTGTGATGATAGTAACAAGCTATAATAAAAATGGTGAAGAAATAAAAACGAAAGAAACAATGTTATTAAACGATAATGTATATAAAATTTTAAAGAAATATATACAAAAACCAATTATTTCTAAATCAACAACAAACCCTGACAAAGTTCTTGTTAAGGTATAGTGTAGTATGAAGATACTACTTTTTTTATGATTAAATTAATGTCTAGATATATTAATCTAACGAAAAATATGCTATATTTAATATGCAATAATTTGAATTTGATGTGATTTTATTTATTTTGCAGTTAGATATAGCAAGAGGGAGGAAAAATGAAGAAAGCTGGTCTATACTGTAGAGTTTCAACTGACATTCAAATGGAAGGTTATTCAATTGATGCACAAAAAGATTTTTTGAAAAGTTATTGCAAAATGCATGAAATAGATAATTATGAGTTTTATATTGATGGCGGATATTCTGGAAGCAATATTAATAGACCAGATATGCAACGATTAATTGAAGATGTTGAAGATCATAAAATTGATATTGTGGTTGTCTTTAAACTAGATAGATTATCAAGAAGTCAAAAAGATACCCTATATTTAATAGAAGAAATTTTTAATCCTAATGATTGTGGCTTTGTTTCAATAAAAGAAAATTTTGATACAAATACACCTTTTGGTAAGGCAATGGTAGGTATTTTATCAGTATTTGCACAACTTGAAAGAGAAACAATATTAGAAAGAACAAGAATTGGTAGAAAAAAACGTGCCGAAGAAGGATTATGGTATGGTACAGGTAACTTACCTTTTGCTTATGATTATGATGAAAAAACTGGTATATTAGTTCCAAATAAGGAGAAAGTAGAAATTGTAGATAAAATGGTAGAGTTATATTTACAAGGAATGCCAATGACGCAAGTTGGAGCATTATTTGGACTACAAGACCAAACTGTTAGGAGCATATTTACTTCTCCAGTTGGGTTAGGAAAAGTGCCATATAAAGATGAAATTTTTGAAGGACAACACGAACCAATTATGACACAAGAAACTTATGATAAATTGCAACAAAAAATGAAAGAAAGGGCAGTAACTTATAAACACGCAAATTATTTATTAGCGGGAAAGATTGTTTGCGGAAAATGCGGAGCAAAATACAGGTACCAAAAAGCAGGAACATCTAGTGTTAGGTTGTATTGTTATTCGCAACAAACTTCAAAAAAATATTTGATTAAAGATGCAAATTGTGATAACAGAAAGTATTATGATTATGAAATAGAAGATTATGTTATTAAAGATTTAATTTCTATGTCTTTAGATGAAAGCAAATTTAGACATAATATGAATATGAATGATATAAATGTTTCACAAGCAAGAAATGATAGAATAGCACAAATTGATAAACAGGTAGTCAATTTACTTGATTACATTTCAGAGGGAATAGCAGTTGAAGCAACTAAAGAAAAAATAAAAAAATTACAAGAAGAAAAAGAAAAACTACAAAAGGAATTGTCTGATGAAAAATTAAAAGAAAGAAAAAGCCAAAATTTAAAAGGAGTAATTTCTGATTTGAATTCAGCTTGGAAAACAATGACTTTTGAAGAACAAAGAAATATAATATTAGAGGTAATTGATAAAGTAGTAGTAAATGATAATGAAATACAAATATACTACAATATCTAAAAAGTAGTATATTTTTTAATAAAGTATTTAGACCAGTCGAACGCTATTCCTATGATAGAAGGAGAAATAAAAAGATACTTAAGAGATAATAATACACTGAGGATATCCAGAAGTATAAAAGATTTAGCCTATAAAACATTAAAATTAAAAGAAGAATTATCGGTTGGTGGAAAAGAACCATCTAATAAAGAAGTAGCAGATATCCTTCAAGTAACAGAGTATGATATATCTGTAGCTTTAGATTCTTTAAGAGAACCAGTAAGTATGTATGAACCAATATATAATGATGGAGGAGATACAATATATCTTTACGATCAAATAGCAGTAGCCGAAGATGAATATGGATTAGATAGTAGGCT
>CAKOKV010000095.1 GCA_934095805.1 uncultured Bacilli bacterium
GAGATATTAATGAAGCTAAATATAAAGATATAGGTAGTCATATATCTAATTATATTAAAGTAAGTGATGGAGAAAAGATAATACAATCATTTGGAGTTTCTAAATTTGATAATACCGTTATCACAGCATTTACTAAATATGGTATGGTTAAGAGAATGACTTTAAAAGATTTTGAAGTATCAAGATATTCTAAACCAATAGCTATGTTTAAACTTAAAGATAATGATGAAGTGATCGCAGTAAGTAATAAATGTTATGATGAAACAATAGTTGTAACAAAAGAAGGATATGCTCTTAAATATAATACTAATGAAATACCATTAGTTGGTCTTAGAACAAGTGGTGTTAAATCAATTAATTTAGGAAGTAATGATGAAGTAATTGGTTCATTCAATGCAAATCCTGAAAAAGAATATATATCAGTATTCACAGATAGAAATACAGCTAAAAGAATAAAAGTAGAAGAAATTCAAAAGACAACAAGAGCTAAAAAAGGATCATTAATTATTAAGAGTCCAAAAACAAAACAATATAATTTATTTAGATGTTATAATACTAATAGTAAAACAATATTTGGAATACTTGATGGAAGTATAGGTTATATGAAATCAAGTGACATAAATATAATGGATAAATTAAGTACAGGAAGCTTAATAACTAAAAAAAATATTGAAGATATATTTGTAGTAAGTAGACTTAAAGATATTACTAAAATTGATACTACTAAAACAGAAGTAAAAGAAGAAACTACTGTTAAAGAAGAAAAGAAAGAAACACCTAAAAAAGAATCAAGAGAACAATTAACAATGAGTGATTTCTTTGAAGAATTTAAGATATAGATTTTCTATATCTTTTTTTGTATAATATTTGCGGTAGGTGATATTATGGATTATAGATATGAAACAAAAGATGAAACAAGAGATTTTCATAAACAAAGAATAGCTTTTATTATATATGATAATAAAATAGAATTTATTAAAAATAGTGGTATGTCACATTTTGAATATTGTAGTAGTAAAGGAATGACAAGAGAAGAATTTAATAAAATAACTCGTGGTTATTATATGAATGGAAATTTAATGTTTTACAAAGATAATTTTACTTATGATGATGGAGTAATAAGTGAAGGATTAAGATTTGTAGATGAAATTGCAAAATTCTGTAATACAGATAGTATGAAAATATATTTCGGATTAATAGTTGATAAATCAGTAACAGTATGGCCACCAGACTATTATTATGGAGAATATATAGATGGTAATATAATTAAAGACCCTCAAATAACAAAAACATTATAAGATGTCTCGTACATCTTTTTTAATTATCAAAATATGATATAATAACTATATAATAGAGAGGTTAATATGAAACTAATATATTTAATAACAGGAATAGTATTTTTATTATCATTACTAATAAATTATAAATTGAAAAGGAATAATAAATCAAAATCAGGAAATGTATTTCTATGTTTATCACTATTTGTATTAATAGGCTATATTTTAGAAATAGTGATTTTATCATTAACAGATTTTATAAAAGCAAATCCTGTAATAATAGATATATATATAAACTTATATTATATTTTTATATTATCTTGGTATTTAATATTAAATGCATATGTTTATACAATAACAGATATAAAAAATAATAAGTTATTTTATGTAATTGAAGCTATACTATTTATATTTCTTTCATTATTAACAACAATATCAAAAAATAGTCTATTAACATTGAATATATCCATATTAATAATAAATACTATATCAATAATAAGAACTATTATTAAAGAAAAATATTTAAAATTAACCAAATCAACAAGTATTATTTACATATTAACAATACTATTTGTATTAACTATATTACAAATTAGATATATTAATTTAGAAATATCAACAACTATAATGTTACTTATAACATATTTAATATATCTTTATATAGAAAGTCCATCTATAAAAGAATATAATTTAATAAATGAACTTAGACTTTTAGCACTTAAAAAAGATATGAATAAAACAAGTTTCTTAAATAATATATCACATGAACTTAGAACACCACTTACATCAATAATTAATTCAATTGAATATATGAGTATGCATAAAGAAAACCTATCAGAAGAGATTAAAGAAACAATAGATGATTTAAATGATGCATCTTCTTCATTAATTGATTTAGTAGGTAATGTTATAGAAATAAATAAAATAGAAAATAAAGAACTTGAATTAAAAGAAAGAAATTATGATATAAGAAAAGAAGTAGAAAGACTAATTAGTTTAAATAAAAAAATATCAAATAAAAAAGATATTATATTTAAATATTCAATATCAGAAAATACACCTAATAATCTATATGGTGATAAAACTAAAATAAAAGAAATAATAAATAATCTTCTTACTAATGCATTTAAATATACAGAAAAAGGAACTATTACATTAACAATAAATAGTATTATTGATGGTAGTATATGTAAATTACAAATAGAAGTAAAAGATACTGGAATTGGTATCAAAAGTGAAGATTTAAATAAAATATTTAGTAAAAAAGAAATAGATAATGATATAAATAGTTCAGTAGATAGAGATGGTATAGGTTTATTAGTATCAAAAGATCTAATATATTTAATGAATGGAACAATTAATGTTAGAAGCTATTATGGTAGTGGTAGTGTATTTATAATAGAAATACCTCAAAAAATATCAAATGAAATAAGTAATAATACAAAAGAAAATAACATAATTTATAATAACAAAACTATATTACTTGTAGATGATGATGAACTTAATAATAAAGTTTTAACAAGATTACTTACTAAATATAATATAAATTTAGTAGCATGTAAAAATGGCAAAGAATGTATTGATAAAATAAATAATAATGAAAAATATGATCTTATATTTATGGATATAATGATGAAAGATATAAATGGTATTGATACATTAAAAGAATTGAAAAAGAATAATAACTTTAACACACCTGTTATAGCATTTACAGCAGATGCATTAAGTACATCAAAAGAAAAGTATTTAAAAGAAGGTTTTAATGATTATATATCTAAACCATTTAAGAAAGAAGAACTAGAAGAAAAATTAAAAGAATATCTAGGAGAATAATATGAAAATAGCTATTATTATTCCATCTTATAATCCAACTAAAAAAATAGTAAAACTCGTAAATGAATTACAAAAAGATTTTGATAATATTTTAATAGTTGATGATGGAAGTACAGAAGAAACAAAAAAGATATATAAAGAGCTTAATAATGTAAAAATAATATATCAAAGTATTAATAAAGGAAAAGGTCAGGCAATCAAAACAGGAATAAAAGAATTAACAAATGTTGATGGTTTTATAACAGTAGATGCTGATCTTCAACATAAACCAAAAGATGTATTAAAAATAAAAGAATCATTAAAAGATAATGATATAGTTTTAGGAACAAGAAACTTTAATAAAAAGAATGTACCATTTAGTAGTAAATTTGGTAATAAATTTTCTTCACTTGTTTTTAAAATTAAGACAGGCATTACATTAAAAGATACACAAACTGGGCTAAGAGGTATAAATATAAAATATAAAGACTTATGTTTAAATACAAATGGTAATAGGTATGAATATGAAATGAATTTTCTATATAACTTAGCAAAAAATAAAATAAACTTTAAATGTATAGATATAGATACCATATATGAAGATAATAATAAAGGTTCACACTTTCATTGGTTAAGAGATTCAATATTAATTTATAAATGGTTATTACCACTTTTAACAGTATTAATATTATTAATAATGACAATTATATGACAAATATATGAAATTCTAATTGAGTTATATTATTGAATATGCTACTTTATAACTAGGAGGTAGGCAATAAAATTATGAAAAAGTTAAAAAATTATGATGTTGAAAATACAGTCAGAAATACTTTGATAGTATTAATGCTTATAAATGCCATTGTATTAACAACTTTTCTTTCAACTTATATGGTAGAAGAAGCATCATTAACTTTTATTAATTCAACTATATATAAGTTATCAGATATATTGTTATGGCCATTAGGTATTATCACTTATATAGTAACAATTATTTACTTTGTTGCAGCTATTAAATCTAAAAAAGAAAAATTCTTTAAGATAATGTTAGCAATTACATCTTTATTTAGTAATATTTTAACTATAAGTTTAATAGCAATATGGATAACAAAAATATATAATTAAAAATTAAAGAAGTATTAAGTACTTCTTTTTAAATAGTTTGACAAACAAAAAAATGAGTAGTATAATTGGCTCATAAATCTTTGATGTGGAGAAGTAATATATAAGAGTTTTAAAGAGAGTTAGTGGTTGGTGAAAACTAATAAAACAAAATATATGAATAACACCACTGAGTGGAATATTGAAATAATAGTAAATATTCTCGGGTAAACCGTTATAAAAATTAAGTTAAATAAGGGATGGTAATCGTCATTTTGACTCCTTTTACC
>CAKOKV010000096.1 GCA_934095805.1 uncultured Bacilli bacterium
AAAAATCTACTAAACTCATTTATTTTCTTTTTGAATTATGGAATTCTTCCATAACACCTACTTCACTTAAAATATTTTTAGCTGTATCAGTAGGTTGAGCTCCTTCCTTTAACCATTTTAAAGCAGATTCTTTATTAACATTATATTTTTCTGCTTCAAGTGGCATATAAGTACCGATAGATTCAATAACATTACCATCTCTTCTAGCTCTTGAATCAGCTACTACTAAACGATAATAAGGTCTTTTCTTAGCACCCATTCTTTTAAGTCTAATCTTAACTGCCATTTTAATTCCTCCTTTGTGCTTTATAATATACTACAATATAAAAAAGAAGTCAACCTTTTTTGGTTAACTAATTATTATTTTTAAATTTATATCCTTTAGTATAAGTTGTTAATTTATCGCCTTCAACAACATAAGCTGTTTTAGCTGCATCAAGAATTGGAATATCACAAGATGAATCACTATAAGCACTAACAATAACGGCATTAGGAATTACATTAGCTAATCTTCTTAACTTTTCTGGTCCTTTACAATTCTTACCAATTATTTTTCCTTCACCATCTGTTTTAGTTGCTATAACATATTTAATACCAAGTCTTTTGCAAAATTGAGAAACCCACAATTCATAAGAAGCACTAATAATAATATCATTAACACTTCTTCTACTTATATACCAAGGTTTAATCTTTTTCATATGTGAATCAACAAAATCATTTATAAACTTAGGATAATTTTTAATTTTAAATATAAAAGACAACATAGTTTCTTTAACTCTCTCAAATTCAACCATACCTCTTTTATATTCCTTTTCAAGATTCTTTGCTTTCTTAAGAGCTTTCATTACTAAAAAAGGATGTTTCTTAAATCCATATAAAATTATATCTCTATTAGTATCACCATCATAAATTGTATCATCAAAATCATATATATTCATATAATCACCTACTTTATAATTGTATCAAAAATAATAATTAAAAAAAAGAGAAAAACTATTTGTTTTTCTGCTTACATTTCTTTATTGAATTAAATTCTAATTTAGTATTATCATCTAAATTATAAAAATTTTTAAATTTAAGTTCAAACAGTTCATCTTCTGGTTCACTATGATGAAGATATTTATAATTATAAGGTAATTTAGGAATACATATGTAATCATTATTTCTATATTTATTTATTACCTTACTACGAACCAAATCAAATTTAAATATATATCCATATACTGATAACACATAAACAATTACTACCAATGACACAGGATAAATAAACATTTTAATAGTATTTTCATTAACACTAATATATTTTTTTACAATGACATAATCCGTTAAATCTAATATAAATATTATATAGAATAAGTACATTGGAATAAAACATCTAGGTCCAACTGGATTTACAACTAATAATGGTGCAGACATAACAAGTATACTTATTAGTAAAAACAACATTCTAAACTTTCTTTTATTATCTATACAAATACACACAAATAATATCAAAAATAAATACCATGTTATAGAAATCAACATATTAAATGTACTAGTAAAATCTGCAACTACACTCCAAGAAGGATTTAATAATAATATTAAATTATATGCTAAAAATAATATATTATAGAATAATATTAAATATTTTAATTTATTATTCTTTATATTTTTGTTCTTTAATAAATTATAACAAACAATGCTAATTAGTATTGTTAAAAATATTATTAAAATAATATTCTTATACACCAAAAATGGAGCAATCATTTCTTCAATTTTATTAAAAATATTCTCAATAAAATTATTAGTAGCAACATTTCTATATTCATCACTTTTATTTAATACACTAACATAAGCACCATTTGAAAACATAATAGCTGTACCAATAATTGATCCAAAAAAATATAATAAATTAGTTTTAGATAACTTTTGCTTTTTTATTTTATTAACAATTAATACAAATAAAGACAAAATCAAATTATAAAGTGTAAGATGTTCAACAAACAAAGAAGAAATTATTCCAAGTATAAAAAGTAAGACCATCTTAATAATACTATCAGACGAAAATCTTCCACTAAACATATCTTTATTATAATAAAGATACATTAATATAGGTAGTAAAGATAATGTATAATTAACAAATCCAGATACCCAAGTATAACCTTGAAATAATGTTTTAGTTGGCATAGTAAAAAATAATATCAAAATCAATAAATAAAAATTATTGTTTTTTAATTTTAAAAACATATTTATTAAATCAAATATCAAATAAGAAGATATAGAAAAAATTAAAATCATCATTATCTTACTTTTCGTAAGCAATATTGCAAACAAATTACTTATATACCTTCCGTTATAATTACTAAACTTATTTTTTAATAAGTTTTCACCAATAGCTGACCCCCAGCCCCAATCATCATGAACATATGGAATAAATATAGCTAATAATAGAAAAAATATAAAAATTATTATTTTAATATAATTGTTTTTTATAAACTTTCTCATATTCAACCACTTACCCTTCACTTCTCATAAATGTTTCATATTTTTCCATTATGATCTTTGGATCTCCTTCATCCTTAATAAGACCATCATGAAGCCATATAACTTTATCACAAAGTTCTTCAATTGTCTTACTATTATGTGAAACTATAACAACTGTTCTCTTATCATCACTTATAAGTTCTTTCATTTTATTATAACTTTTTTCTTTAAAATGAATATCACCAACACTAAGAACTTCATCTATAAGCATAATATCAGTTTCAAGTATTGCAGTTATAGAAAATGCTAGTTTAGAATACATACCACTAGAATAACTTCTAACTGGTTTATATATAAAATCTCCAAGTTCACTAAATTCTATAATATCCTTTACTTTTTCCTCTATTTGTTCTTTTGAATAACCAAGTAACATTCCTGATAAAAATATATTCTCATAACCAGTTAATTGTTTTTGAAAACCTACTCCTATTGAAAGTAGAGATATACTATTTCCATGCAAATTAATGCTGCCTTTATCAGCACTAAATATACCAGATATAGCTCTCAATAATGTACTCTTTCCACTACCATTTCTGCCACAAATACCAAGTATTTGACCTTTAGGGACTTCAAAAGATACACCCTTTACAGCTTTAAATATTTTTCCTGATCCACGCGCCTTTAATCCACCTTTTTTAAGAGAAAATCTATTCATATCTCTATAATACACATGTAAATCATTAACACTAATTGCTATTTCTTGTTTTTTCATTATTTCATCACCTTTACATATGTATTTTCATATTTATATATAGTATGTACACCAAGTATTGATAATAATACACCTACAAAGAACCATATAAGAGTCCACATACCTACTGGAACACTCTTATATATCAATACATTTCTCATATTATAAATGAAATTAGCAAGTGGATTTAAATCAAGTAATATTGTTCTATAAATAGCATTATGTATTCTACTACTTATATCATAAAATATACCAGTTAAATAAAATAACATTCTAAGTCCAATATTAATTAAATTAGTTAAGTCTTCAGCAAAGACTCCAAAATGCATTACTAATGTACAAACACCAAAAGTAAATACCATTGTAGTAATAATAATTGGGAAAAACCAAAGTACATTCCATGTTATAGGTACTTTATATATAATCATAAATATAACAACTAATAAGAATGAAACTGCCATTTTAAAAGTATTAACACCCATCTTTATTAATAATAATACAAACTTGGGTAGATAAACCTTAGTAACAGTATCCCTATTTGATGCAACCAATTTAACAGATGTAGTAACCATCTTATTAAAGAAATTCCATATAGAAAGTCCTATAAATACAAATACTGGAAAATAGTCAACACTAGACTTAAACACTATTGTTGCTATAAAAGTATAAATAAGCATAAATGCAAGTGGTTCTAAAATCATCCATAAAAATCCCAAATATGAATTTATTACTTCAGTCTTAAGTTCAGCCCAAGTAGCATACATTATATAATTTTTATACCTCTTTAAATCATTAATAAATCTTTTCATTATCTCTCCTAAGTACTAAATTATTTTATCATATATTTATGATAAACACAAATTATTATATATTTTTTACTATAATGGCTCATAACACAATAATCATTAATATCATAATCATTTATATTTTTAAATAAATCACCATTTAATTTTAATATGGCTTCTTTTATTGAGAAATTAGTAAATATACCACAATTCACATTTAATATTTTACCCATTTCTAACAATACTTTACTATCAAAATTTCTATAGTATTGTATATCTACTCCAACCGGTACATTTGATAAGGCAACAATAACTATATCTCTATCATGAGATATGCTTAAATAGACATCATTATCTAAATATGGTTTACCATGTTCTGTATACAATATTTTAAATCTATTAATATTAAAGTACTTATGTAATCCTTTTTCAATGAGATAATATTCTGCATCATAATATTTAGTTTTGCTATTAA
>CAKOKV010000097.1 GCA_934095805.1 uncultured Bacilli bacterium
ATTTGTAAACAAGATAATAAATATGTAATTAAATATTGCTCTGATGAGAGAATAATTGCTAGAGAATATGAATTAGTGTGATATTAAAAGAACAGATCATATAATCTGTCCTTATTAAATATGGTGTTTTCTTTGTTCTCCATCATAATCTTTAAATACAATACTTGTAATGTCTTTTCCAGATATTGTATCGAAAGCAAAATCGTAACATAACAAGTCATTTGGCATTGAGGGATTGAGTGGTGTTTTTAATGAAGTGAAATGTATTTTAGGATTTATTGACATATAATTTCTTAAAATATCTTCTATTTCCTCTTCACATTTGAAATTATGTTGTTCAATAGCACGATATCCAGGAATAATTGTATATTCAACATTTCCTTCCGTAGTACTAGGAATTTGCTTTAACATTTCTATAACTATACCGAAAATACTTTTAGGGTCGGCATGACCACAAATTCCAAATTTATTTTTTCTATCGTAAAATAGGATTCCAAAACAAGTATCTAAAGCTTGTGTACCAATAATTGGTTTATCAGAGGTTGAAACAACAACTTGATCCATATCCGCAATATTTGAATGAGTGATTAATTCATTACTTTCATTAATAGCTTGATAATAATCATTTAGCATTCTATCAAGTGAAGTACCATTATTATATTCAATATAATTATTTCTATTTATATCCAAAATATTTTTATTTTCCATAATATCACCACATTAATTATATCATAACTATTATATAATAAATAATTCGACTTGCTTTTTGACAGTCATTACATGGAGACTTTGATCATATGGGAGAAGCTATTAATTTAGTTAAAAATTTTAAAGTAGAGAAGGTTATATTTAATTGTGGTGAGTTTAATAATTTAGAAAGTAAATTAATTAAGTTATTAGATAAGAAAAAAATAAAATATTATGGTTGTATTAAAAAAATAGATAATTTATATTTCTTACAAACTAAAGAATACAATAATGAAAATGATAATAGTAATGTTATTTATACGGAGTTAAATGGTTATAAATTTATGTTTATGGGGGATGCTGGAGTAGAGAAAGAAAAAGATATATTAGAAAAATATAGTTTAGAAAATATTGATTTTTTTAAAGTTGGACATCATGGTTCGAATACTTCCTCATCTATTGAATTTGTTTCTAAAATAAATCCTAAATATAGTTTGATAAGTGTAGGTAAAGATAATAAATATGGTCATCCTAAAAGTTCTGTTTTGGATAATTTAAGTAGTAGTAATATTTATAGAACAGATTTAGATGGTTCAATTGAAATTAAATTAAATAAAAATGGATATAATATTAGAACTTATAATCCATAAAAATACTATTAATATGATATAATTAAATAGAGGTTAAACAATATGAATGATAAAAAATTAATTAGATTAAAACATTTTTTTGAGGTGGATACAAGAATTAAAAAAGAAATGAATAATATGGCACCTTCAATGATTAAATATTATGATGAAGCTAGTATTAATAAGTATACAGATGATTTGAATGATTCGTTAGTATATATATTTAATGTATTAAGATGTATTGTGTTAGATTTGATTGGTGGTGATCCATATGTTCTTGAAAAAATTACTTATTTAAAGAGTACTATTAAAAAAGAATTTTATTCATGTGGGTTTGATATAAATGATTTTATTTCTAAAGTTCCAACAGATAGTGATATGGTTTTTGAAACAACTATGAGAGTGTAATATGATTAATAATATAGAATGTTATAGAGGTGATAAAAATGAATCTTTTTGATCAATTAATGCCAATGACTGAACAAGAAAAAATGTTTTCAAGTATGAGTGATGAATTATTAAATAAGCTTAATAATTTGGCTAATGATTGTGAAATTAGTATTGATGATGTAAGTTTAGAGTTTAAAGATCCAGAATTCTTAGATATATTTTTTAGAATCTTTTCTCTTGAAGAACAAAAAAAATATCTTATAGCTAATTATAATTATGAACATAATATGGAATATGATTTAAACTATTTATTAGTTTTTAGAAGAGCTATTTATACTGAATATTCTAAGAATGAAAATTTTTGGTCAACTGAGTTTAATCAAGTTAGATTTGGGTTAAAAAATGAACAACCAATAGGTAGTCCAATGAGACTTTATTCTTCAATAATGGTAAGCACTATGGGAAAACTAATTAATCATGGCCTTGCTGATTTAGATCATGGTGGTGTTACTGATGGTGAAATTGTTATTGATGATAGTAAAAATTTTGACGATTTCCTATTTATTTATAAACCAGAAGAAGAGAGAAAATTATTAGAACAATATATTTCATCAGGTGGTATTTCATATAAAGAATTAGTTACTAGTTTAAATGAAACTTCTGAAGAGAGAAAAGCTATTCAGGGGTTTAGAAAATAATTATATAAGGAGTATTAAATGAAAATAAATTTAAATAATATTATTATTGAATATTCAAAAGATTTAAATTACATTGATGATATAATTAATTATATTGAATTAAATGAAAAAGAAATATTATCTTTTTTTAGAATTAGTAAATTATCGAAAAAATATACTTTAAAAATTTTAAATTATGATGAATTTAAAAAATATATTATTAATAAATATGGTGAGATTAAACCTTATGTTAGAGGTGATACTGATTATAAAAGTAATACTATAGTAATTTTAGATATTGAAGATCAAATAAAATATACAACTCATAAAGATGTTTGCACAGATGATGTAGTAAAAATGATTATGCATGAATTTGTTCATGCTTGTAATAATGAAGTTTGCAATTGTATAAATGAAATAATTTGGTTTGAAGAAGGTTTAGCAACTAATTTAGCTAAGCAGAATTATTCATTATGTAGTTTAGAAGATTGTGATTTTAATATGTTAAAAAATGATTTTAATAATTGTAAAAATAACTATAAATATTCATATACAATTGTAAATTATATTTTAAATAATTATAGTAAGGATGAAGTATTTAATTTTATTTCTAACATTGATTACTTGATAAATTCAAGTGATAAAATATTTAAAAATGCTAAAGAGTGGACTAATAACAACATATAATTTTTAATTTTAAATGTAACAAATTAACTATAAAACGAATTAATTTTGTCATAATATATAGTAGATAATTATATAATTGATTATGATTATCTGCTTCCATTCCTTAGATTACTTAATGATATAATAATTCCTCTATAGTTAAATAAAACATGCAACTTATTACATATAATCCATAAAATATAGTGAGCCACCAAGTGGTGTTTATATAGATTAGAGAACTTTAAATAAAGTTCTCTTTGCATTTTATATACATTGTAACTTTTTATTTTATATAAATTATATTATAATTGAATTATGGATAAGAATGAGTTTTGTAAATTATATTTTGTATCTGAATTTCTAAATTATATAAGAAATAAGAATTATTCAGAAAATACAATTATTTCTTATGTAAATGATTTATATTACTTTTATGAATTTATTAAGATGGATTTTGATAAAGTTAAATATGATGATGTTAGAGATTATTTAGAATATTTAAATTTAAAGAAAGAAAAGAGTACTTCTGTATCTAGAAAAATAAGTTCTCTTAAGTCTTTTTATAAGTTTTTATATAAAAATAATTATATTGATAAAAAAGATTATCCTCTTGTAAAAGTAACTTATCCTAAGAAAGAAAAAAAGTTACCTAAATTTTTATATTATAATGATTTGCTTGAAATAATTAATGAATCATCAAAAGATAAAGATGGAGTAAGAGATAGACTTATTATTGAAATGTTATATGCGACAGGTGTTAGAGTTAGTGAATTAGTTAATATAAAATTATCTGATATTGATTTTAATAATAAAAGAATTGTTGTTTGTGGTAAAGGAAATAAAGAGAGAGTAGTATATTATGGTGATTATGCTAAAGAGGTTCTTGATAAATATTTAAAAACACATATTAGAAAAGATAACAATTATTTATTTTTAAATAGTAAGGGTGAACAAATTACTGATGGAGGTATTAGGTATATAATAGATAATATTATGAAAAAATTATCTATTAAGACTCATGTTACTCCTCATGTTTTAAGACATACTTTTGCGACTGATATGCTTAATAATGGATGTGATATTAAAGTTGTTCAAGAGTTGCTAGGTCATTCATCATTAAAGGCTACTGAAATATATACACATGTTACGAATGAAAGATTAAAAGAAGTTTATTATAAATGTTTTCCAAGGAGGGAAGAAAATGAGTAAGTTATATTTTAGATATGGAGCAATGAATAGTGGAAAGACTACATTATTATTACAAGTTGCTCATAACTATGAAGAGAGAGGTATGAAAGTAGCAATATTAAAACCAGGTATTGATACAAAAGGTGATGATAAAATAGTTACTAGAATAGGTCTTTCAAGAACGGTGGATCATATAGTTAAAAGTGATGAAAAGATTATTAACTAT
>CAKOKV010000098.1 GCA_934095805.1 uncultured Bacilli bacterium
AGTTAAGAATGCTAAGAAACTTGAACTAGAATATGATGAAGGAAGTACAAAAACTGATAAATATAGTAGAGCATTGGCTTGGGTTTTTGTAGACGATAATTTATTACAAAAAGATTTAGTATCACTTGGTTATGCCAAAGTTGCTTATTTATATGGAGATTATAAATATACAGATGAATTAAAGGAAACAGAAAAAACTGCAAAAAGTAAAAAACTTGGAGTATGGAGTGAAGAAGAAAAAACAACCAAAAAAGCTACAACAACTAAAAAAGCAGAAAAAGAACAAAAAGATGATGAAGAATCATTAATAGATGATATAATAAATGATATAAAAAAAATGATTAAAAATTTATTTAAAAATATAATCAAAAAAGTTAAAACATTCATTAACAAACAAATAGATAATATTTTTAACTAATAAACAATATAATATTTAAAAAGGTGAAATTATGAAAAAGGAAAAAAAGTATCTAACTGAGTTAGAAAGTAAACTTAAAGGTGTTTCTAAAAAGAAAAAAGAAGAAATAATAAATAAATACCAAGAAAAAATTAAAAGCGAAAAAGAAAATAATAAAAGAATTGTTGATATTTTAAAAGAATTAGGTACACCAGAAGAAGTATCAAAGAAAGAAATAGAAAAATTAAAATCAAATAATAAAATGAAATCACTTTTTAAAAATATTAAAGAATTTATTACAAAGGATATACAATTACCTAAAAAAGAAAAAAGCAAAAAAAAGAAAAAATCTAAATCAGAAAAAACTAAATATAAAAGAAGATTAAAATATAAAATTAATAAAATAAAAGATTCAATTAGAAATAGTTTTGCTAATATAAGAAAATCAATAAAAACTAAATTAAGTCGTAAAAAGAAAGATACATTAAAAGAAAATATCATAGAAACAAAAGAAGAAATTGTAGAAGAATTACCAAATGTAATAGAAAGTATAACAGAGAAAAAAGTTTTTGAATCAAAAGGTACAAGAATAAGAAGAACTATATTTAAAACTCTTGGAATTATAATAACAATTTGTTTATTATTTTTATGGTTATGGGCAACTGTTATATTAATGGCTAGTATGTTTGCAATATTAGATGGTATTAAATTCTATGGATTAAATATTGCTATACTAGGGATAGATATATTATTATTAATAATTGTTATATTAGTAAATAAAGCAGTACTAAATAAAAAAATAAGTGTAAAATGGACAATTATATCAATAGTACTTACACTTATTATAATTGCTCTTGGTATAACATTATTTATAAAACAAGTATCAAATATAGATATTGTAAAAGATGTAAGTGATAAATATTCTATGACTAGAAAATATGAAAAATTAAATTTACCTAGTAACATAGATAAAAAAATGTATATTTCATTTAATACAAATTATGATACACAATATATAGTAGAATATGATAATACATTAGAAAACAAATTTACTATTGAAACTAAGTATTATGAAAGCTATTATGACTATTATATGAAGAAAAATTCAAATGATGTATATGTATCATTATCTGTTGATTTTAGAGATAGATTAAGTGTATATTTAGAAAATTTAAAAGAAAATAAAATATACGATAAAAATGAATTATCAAGATATATAGTTAAAATAACAATGAATGAAAGAGATAAAGAAAGAATAATTATAGAAAACTAATTATTCTTTTTTAATTCTTCAACTTTCTTTTGAAGATCATTTAACATATCATTTAACTTATCTATATCACTACTGCTATCTGGATAAAGTTTTCTAATTATTTCTCTAATTTTATTTATATCATAAACAGGTGGATTGTATATACATTTGGCTTCTTTTGAATTTATGTTAATAATATTACCATTTATTCTAGATTCTATAATATTTTGTGAAGCAGCATTTGTAAGAATAGTTTGGCCAATTAATATAATCCAGTTTCCAATCATATTTTGTTCAGGAGCAGTAAGATTGTCAACTAAAAGAAGACCTAAAATAAAAGAAATAGAGGTTGAATATCTTGGATTAGTATTAAATAAATCATGGAAACTCTTATTCATAGTAAATAATATGATTATTTGTCAAAAAAAGATATATTACATATATTACATTAGTAAGAGGTGTTTTATGAATCTAAAAGATTTAAATACAAATGAACCAGTATATATTAAAAATATAAACCTATCTGGAATAAAAAAGAGAAGACTATATGATTTAGGATTTATAAATGGAGAAAAAGTTGAAAAGATGTTTACATCATTATTTAAAGATCCGTCTTGTTATAAAATAAAAAATACATTCATAGCTTTAAGAAATGAAGATGCTAGAAAAATAGAGGTAAGTTATGAATAATAATATATTATTATGTGGTAATCCTAATGTAGGAAAATCATCATTATTTAATGCATTAACACACTCACATGAACATACAGGAAATTGGACAGGTAAAACAGTAGAGCTAGCAAAGAAAAAAATTAAAAAAAGCAAATATACTATGATTGATTTACCAGGTATATATTCATTGAGTAGTCTTAGTGATGAAGAGAAAATTACAAAGAATACATTATTATTTGATGATTATGAAAAAATAATATATGTATGTGATGCATCATCACTCGAAAAAAATTTAAACTTATTATTACAAATATTACAAATAAATAGAAATATAATATTATGTATAAATATGATAGATGAAATAGAGGAAAAAGGAATTAAAATTGATTATGATAAACTAGAAAATATATTAAATATTAAAATAGTAAAATGTTCTACTAAAAATAAAATTGGTATAAATGAAATGTTAGATATAATAGATAAAGATACTTATTCAGATTATAGTTTTTATTATAGTGACGAACTAGAAAATAAAATTAAAGAAGTTGAGTCATTGTTACCTAAATATTTTAATAATAGATTTATTGCGATTAAAGTTTTAGAAAATGATACTTCACTTGTTGACTATATATATGAAAGATATGGAATAAATATTATTAGTAAAGAATTATCTTATTATTTAAGAGAAGTAAATAGTGAATTAATATCAGATGAAATATCAATTAAATTGAATAACCTTTCAAAAGAAATATCTGATTCAGTGCTAACAATAAAAGAAAAAGAAATCACTAAGTTAGATAAGATATTTTCAAATAAAATATATTGTATATTATCATTATGTTTAATAATGTTTGGTATATTTTTAATTACAATAGTTCTTGCAAATTATCCAAGTGATTTATTGAGTAAATTATTTTCTTCATTAGAAACTACTTTATATAATTTTATGGTAAATATTAACATTCCAAAGTTAATATATGAACCATTATTATTTGGAATATATAGAATAGTAACATATATTATATCTGTTATGTTTCCACCACTTGTAATATTCTTTTTCTTGTTTACTTATGCAGAGGAAACGGGTATTTTACCAAGAATAGCATTTAATTTAGACGGAATATGCAAGTGTTCAAATTGTCATGGAAAACAATCATTAACAATGTGTTCTGGATTTGGATGCAATGCTTGTGCAATAGTTGGAAGCAGAATAATAGATAGTAAAAGAGATAGATTACTAGCAATAATAACAAATGCATTTATACCTTGTAATGGTAGATTTCCAATGATAATAGCACTAATATCTATGTTCTTTGTTAATAGTTCTAATAAAATATTAATATCATTTTATTTAATGTTATTTGTATTATTCGCAATAACTATTTCATTTTTAACATCATTTATATTATCTAAGACATTATTAAAAGGTTATAGTGGTTTCTTTGTTTTAGAATTACCAGATTATAAAAAAGTAAAACTATCAAAAATATTGAAAAATAGTTTTGTATATAAATCATTATCAATATTAAAAAAAGCTATTTTAGTGTCAATACCAGCTGGACTAATAATATGGTTAATGACAAATATTAAAATAAATGATACGACACCTTTTTATATATTATCAAACATATTAGAACCATTTGGAAAAATACTTGGTATGGATGGTATTATATTATTATCATTTTTATTAGGTTTTCCAGCTAATGAAATAGTATTACCAATTATGATAATGGGATATTTAAATACTAGTAATATATCACTTTTAACAGAGAGTATAAACATTAGAAATTTATTTTTAAATAATGGATGGACAATCATAACGGCGATGAATGTAATATTATTTTCTATAATGCATTTTCCTTGTGGAACAACACTCTTAACAATAAAAAAAGAAGTTGGAACTAAATGGATGATTTATAGTTTATTAGTACCACTTCTTACAGGAATTATGTTTTTATTAATATTAAATATATTTTTATAAGAAAAAAACTTAGGTACAAACCTAAGTTTTGATTTCAACTGGCGCCTGATGCAGGACTCGAACCTGCGACCCAACGGTTAACAGCCGTTTGCTCTACCGACTGAGCTAATCAGGCA
>CAKOKV010000099.1 GCA_934095805.1 uncultured Bacilli bacterium
ATATAATTCTATTAAATTATGTATAAAATAGAATATGATGATTTTTATAAATGAGGAGAAAGTATGTTAGAATTAAAAAATGTATCTAAATTTTACTATAATAAGGGTATGGTTTCTGCTGGATTTAGTAGAGTTAATTTAAAATTTGATTTAGGTGAATTTATAGCTATAACAGGTGAAAGTGGTAGTGGTAAAAGTACTTTATTAAATGTTATTTCTGGTCTTGATTCTTATGAAGAGGGTGAAATGTATATTAATGGTGAGGAAACTAGCCATTATAGTGAAAAAGATTATGAAGAATATCGTAAAAGATATGTAGGAAATATATTTCAAAATTTTAATTTGGTTAATAGTTATACTGTATATCAAAATATTGAATTAGTTTTACTTTTAAATGGTAAGAAGAAAAAAGATATTAAAAATAAAGTAATTGAAATAATAAAACAAGTTGATTTATATAAATATAGAAATAGAAAAGTTTCTAAGTTAAGTGGAGGTCAAAAACAAAGGGTTGCGATTGGTAGAGTTCTTGCGATGAATACTCCAATAATACTTGCTGATGAACCAACAGGTAATCTTGACAGGAAATCTAGTGAATCTGTTCTTAAATTATTACATGATTTATCAAAGGATAAACTTGTAATAGTAGTAACTCATAATTATGATCAAATAGAAAAGTATGTAACTAGAAAGATTACTATGCATGATGGTAAAGTTATTAATGATCAAAAGATTAGAGATTATGAAAAAGTAACTGAAAGTAATGTTACTGATTTTAGTAATATTAAATTATCTAATAAGATCAGATTAGGTGTAAGAAATGCATTTAATATATTTTCTAAATTCATATTAATATTTGCTGTGTATTTATTTGTATTATCATCTATATTTTTTTCATATTCTTCATTTAAACAAGTAGAATATGAGGCTAGTACTAATGGATATAATATGTTCTTTGGATATGATAGTGATAAAAGAATTATAATAAGAAAAAATGATAAATCTAGTATAACTGATGAAGATTATAAGAATATAGAAAAATTATCTAATGTTGATTATGTTGTTAAAAATGATTTGCTTGTTGAAACTAGTTTAGTTTTATCAAGTGATAATTATTATCTTTCTGGTAAAGTATCAAATTTATCATTTATTAATGAAGTAGATTATGGTGATCTTCCTAAAAAGGATGATGAAGTTGTAATTGAAATGAGTAAAGATAATTTTTATTTTAAAAGTTTAAGTAAGAATAAATTAAATACTGAATTTGTTGTTGAAAATCTTACTACATTTAATAAGAAATATGTGGTAAAAATTGGTGGTATTATATGTAGAGATGATTATGATAATGATTATGATGTACATTTTTATGTTCCTAGCAAGTTTCAAGATGATCTTAATAAGAATCTTAATAGAGCGGCTAGTAATGTAAAGTATAGTTTTATGGGTGTAGATAATACTTCATATTATCAATCATATAAATATGAAATATTACCCAGTAGTAAAGTTTCAAAAGGTAAGGTACTAATACCTGAAGAGTATAGTTATAGATGTAAAGATAATAATTGTAAAAATGAATCTTTTAAAATTAATATTTCAAATATGTATTTTAATAAAAATGTCAATTATACTGTAATTGGTAATACTGATAAAAAGAATTTTACAAATCTTACTGGATATAACTATGAAAACTATAATAATTGTATATTTATTAATGATAAAGATTATGATTCATTATTTAGTGAAGAATATTTTCAAAGTTCAGTGTTTGTTTTAAATGTTAAAGATGTTAGAAAAACTATTGTTGAACTTAATGATATGGGATATAAGACATTATATCTAGTTGATACATTAACTACAGATAATGCTTTTTCATATATTATTAGAATTGTTATGTTATGTGCATTAACATTATTATTGATTTTCTTATTCTTTATTTCATATTTTATAATAAGATTGATATTAAAGTCTAGAAATGTATACTATTCAACTCTTAGAATACTTGGTTCTTCATCAAAGGCCACTAGTGATTTACTTAAAATAGAGTTACTTACTATATCTCATACTGCTTTTATAGTATTTACGATATATGTTTTACTTAATTATTTTGGAGTTATTAATTTACAAAATATTAAAGAATCTTGTGATTATTTAACTTTTGGTAATTATGTAATTATGTATATTTGTTTAATGGTAATGACACTTCTTATTTCTAATAGATATTCTAGAAAGTTATTTAAGAATTCTGTTATGAATACATATAGGGAAGAGGTGTAATGATGATTGAACTTAAGAATGTTAATAAATATTTTTATAGAAGGAAAAAGAATGAAATTCATGTTATTAATAATACAAGTTTAAAACTTGATGATACTGGTCTTGTAGCTTTACTTGGACCTTCTGGTTGTGGTAAAACTACATTATTGAATGCAATAGGTGGTCTTGATACTATTAATAGTGGCTCTATCTATATTAATGGTGAAAGAATTTCTAAAAGAAGTAGTCATTCTGTAGATAGAATTAGAAATTTAAATATTGGTTATATTTTTCAAGATTATTATTTAGTTGATGATATGTCTGTATTTGATAATGTTGCTTTATCATTAAAGCTATGTGGTATTAAAAATAAAGAAGAAATTAAGAAAAGAGTTAATTTTGTTTTAGAGAAGGTTGGAATGTATAGATATAGAAATAGAGCTGCATCTATGCTTTCTGGTGGTGAAAGACAAAGAGTTGGTATAGCAAGAGCTATTGTTAAGGATCCAAGTATTATTATTGCTGATGAACCAACTGGTAATTTAGATAGTAAAAATACTATTGAAATTATGAATATAATAAAAGCAATATCAAAAGATAGGCTTGTAATACTTGTAACTCATGAAAGTGAACTCGCAATGTTTTATGCTTCTAGAATATTAAAAATAGAAGATGGGACTATTGTAAGTGATGAAACTAATAGTCATGATATTGATCTGGATTATAAAATGGATAATAAAGTATATTTACTTGATATGAAAAATCATAAAAATATAGATAATGAAAATGTAAATATAGATTATTATAGTGATTCAGATAATAAACTTGATATAACAATTGTTGTTCAAAATGGAAATATATATATTAAAAGTAAAAATAAAGTAGATGTTATTGATTCAAATTCTGGTATAGAATTAGTTAATGATCATTATCAAAAAATATCAAAAAATATTTATAATGAATATAATTTTGATTTTCATGAAATTATAGATAATAATTATAAGAAAAAATATTCATCAGTATATAATATATTTAATTCTATTAAAAATGGATTTTCTAAAATTAGAAATTATTCTTTTATAAAGAAAGTATTATTGTTTGGATTTTTTGTATCTGGTATTTTTGTTACATATTCGGCTTCTTCATTATTTTCAGTTAATAATATTAATGATAGTGATTTTGTTACTTTAAATAAAAATTATTTAGTTGTTGATAAAATGAATGTAACAACAAAGGAAATCGAAGATATTGAGAGGGATCCTAATGTTAATTATGTTATTCCTGGTAAAAGTACAGTTAATTTTAGTTTTGAAATTAATGATTTTCATCAAACAAGCGATTATGAGTTTAATATGATGGGGTCATTATCAAGTATTAATATGTTAAGCAGTCAAGATATAATTAATGGAAGAATTGCTAAAAACAAGAATGAAGTTGTAATTGATAAAATGATTTATGATAATATTTTATTGAATCCTAGTGTTAGTGTTAAAAATGCTGGTGTATTAACTGTTGGAGATATGTTAAATAGACAAATATATTTAGGAAATTTAAAATATACAATAGTTGGTATTAGTAATACAAATAGTCCATCAATATATACTTATGAAAGTGAATTTACTAATATAATTTCTCTTAGTAAAAGTGTTACTAGTACTATATATGGAAGTTATGTTGAAGAAGAAGTAAGTAATAATTTATTATTTGATTATGAATTATACAAAGATAGTATAAAGTTAAAAAAAGGTAATTATCCTGTTAATGATTATGAAGTTATTATAAATGAAATTCATAGTGAGGAATATAAAATAGGTAAATATCTAGATTATAAAGTTAATGATAATAAATTAAAAGTAGTTGGATATTATACTTCCTCTAATCCTGATATAGACTATTATTTTGTAAATAATAATACTATTAAATATAATAATATAAGAAATAATGATGGATTTGTTATATATGCTAAAGATAAAGATGCTGCATTAAAAAAATATAGTGATTTAAAACTTAATATTAGAGATTCTTATAATTATAGTAAAAGTAATTATATTAAAGATAGAAGAATTGCTGCTAAATCAAATGTTATATTTGCAATAATAATTATGTCTGTATCATT
>CAKOKV010000100.1 GCA_934095805.1 uncultured Bacilli bacterium
ATTTTCATTTCTAATTTTCTCCTTCCAATTTTTCTAAACAATCTACGTCAACCCAATCCTCTTTTCCATCTTTAAATCTTACATTATAATCTAAAAAAAATGGATCACGACAAATCACTTTTGCAATTTTCTTTTCATAATATGTTCCATTTTCCTTACCAAATCCAGTTACCATAACTATTTCATTATTTTTAAATTTGTTATACATCATGTGTATAATTCCATTCCTTACTGTATTCTTTTAATTTTTTTATATCTATATCACATAAATCAATAGTTTGAGGATTATTGCTATTTAATGTATCTTGAACAATCGGATTGCATGGTTGTCTCATGATTATTTCGGTAACAACACCCAATTCCATTAGAAAATCCGTTAAATGTGAATTTTCACTATAATTTTTTATTGTAACAAGTCCCTCTGTATATAAATATAAATCACTATATACAGTACAACATGTAATAGGTCCTTCTTCTTTGTTATATATAGATATTGCCATCGCCTCTTTATCAGCTAGGTAGGCATTTACTTTAAAATAACAATCTTCATACTTTTTATATGTAAAATATTTCATAATTTTTCCTCTCAATCTTTCTTAAAACTTGACATTTATATATATTTACTATATATTATTGGTATAGTGTTTTATTAAAATTTGTAGTAGCCATTTTTATGCTGCTACTTTTTTTGGTATTTTTTGTACAAACTCAATATTTCTCGACACAATATTCTCATTAAATTCTTCTAAATCAATAATGAGTTCTGTTCCCACATCACATTTTTCTAATTCTTCTCTAAACTCTGGTTTAACAACCACATCTATTATTTTATCGTCTATATTAGTTACCTTTGCAATTAAGTATTCTACATCTTTACCATCTTTCTTAAAGTTTTTATATTCTGTATCAAATAAAAAGCAATGTTCTTTGTAGTTCTTAATTTTATTTTCGGTATTTTTCGGTTGTTTTTGTTGTGTTGTTGTCTCCATACCATTTATAGATGCATTATCATCTATATTATTGTCTAATTGCTCCTTTGGGTTAATAAGTTGTTTTGAGTTATCCTCTGATTTTTCTTGCATTTTAATAGAATTAGAATTATTTTGTTTATTTGCTACTTGCGTACTTTCTTTGTCTGTATTATTTTTAGAAATTAAATTATTATTTGAATTAAAATTTTCTGCCTTTACAATGTCTATGACATAATTATTAAATTTTTTTCCTTCGGAATTTGTTTGCTCAATTTGATTTAAAAATATTGTATAATTTCCTTTTATAGAATTTCCTAGATATTTTTGAAAATTAATATATGCTTCTAAATTTGAAATTGATTGTTGGCCAGTAATTTTCATAATCCATATTCTGTCCTGGCTTATTTCAGGTATCATAAATTTTAGAGTACCCTCATAGTTACATATAGCTTTGCTAGCTCCTTCTTGTTTAATACAATATTTACAATCAGAACGACATTCAATATCTTGCCATTTGTTAGATATCTTTTGCTTTCCTTTTGAAGTTCCAGCCATACAATAACAAACAGCTCCTCCCTGGTTGTACCTAATTTTACGTATAGTTAATGGATTTTCGTCGAAAAACTGTATAGTTAAATATGATTTTTTATGATATTTTTCTTCAAATCTATTTAGTAAAAAGTCCATATTACTATTTTTAGTTTTAGCAATAAAATATCCCAATTCAGCAACCCTCTTTTTATGATTTACAAGTTGCTGTTCTCCATGTTGGATTCGCCCAACTATTGGTAAATTTGTTCTTGTTACTTGTTCCATATTATCTCAACCCTTTCATTTCTTGTTATGCTGCAAGTAATTCATTTTCATAATGTTTTTGACCATTTATCTTTGAAAAATTTATTGTATAAATAGGATAAAAAACATTATCAATAATACACATTTTAATTTTCTCTGCTAAAATTCCTAATTTCTCTAATTGAGGTACTAGTGTTGGTTTAAATTTGTTATCAACAATTATTGTATCATCTGATAAATCTACAACATTTTGATTTAATGTAATATCTGCCAAATGTGATACTTGATTTACATTTGTATCTAAACCATAAATGCTTAATTGTAAGTTTCCGTTTCTATACAAAGAACTCTCTACAAAGCAATTTTTAAATGTTTCTCCATATAGCTCTAAGTCAAAACCACTTCTCATAATAAAAATCTCCTTTCAATTTTAATTGAATATTTGTGAAAAAAGATTTTTTAAAATCCTCCTTTCTTTTATTTATGGGCAAAAAAATAGAAAGTAAATTAAGTATAGGGAGTCACTTAATGTTTACTTTCTCATTTATTTTAAACATAGCAAATAATTTATATATGAACTATGTCGTAACCCAAAATTATGCTGTATTCTAATAAATACAGATGTAATTATTACTAACTATATTTTAGTAATTATGCTATAAAGATTTTCTCTTTATAGATAGTTATAGTAAAACTATAACATAATCTTAATACACATTTATATTTTATTAATGTTTAAAATTTGTTTCAATATTTAGTGTAATTTTTATTTTTTTGTTCATTTTTCAAGCTTTTTCTATAAAATTTATATCTTTTTTATTTTATTACAAATTTCGACAGACTATTTAAAAAATATGATGTATAATATATAATATTTACATCAAGTTTATGCAAGTAAAATATTAAGGAGGATAACTTATGAAAAAAATTAAAATTATAGTTGCTGATGACCAAGAAATTATTTTAAATTCTCTTATTGAAAATCTAAAAAAAATAGACAATTTTGAAATAATCGGAACTGCTAAAGATGGAAAAGAATTATTATCACTTTTAGAGATAGAAAATACAGATGTTTTAATCACAGATAATCAAATGCCCGAGCTTTCAGGTTTAGAAGTAATAAAAAAATACAAAGAAAGTAAAAAAAGGTTACCACTTACTTACGTTATAAGTGGAGATGCTATCACCGCTGATTGCTTAAGTCTCGGAGTAAATTTCTTTTCAAAACCAATTAATACAACTAAACTCATATCAACAATTCAAGATGATGCTCAGAATTTATTAGATAATCCAAAGCTAGATGTTAGTACGGATTCATTAGTATTACCAAAAGAAAGTTTTTTCAAAAAAATAATAAAAAAAATAAAGCTATTTATATTCTCTAAAGAATAATAGCTTTATTTTATGAATAATTTTTCGGAATCATTTGTCATCTCTTCAAAAGTTACATTTAAAACTTTCATTAAAGCATATAGTTCATAGTCCTTTACTGTACGTTTATTATGCTCAATTTTATATATATCATTATTATATAACGTAACTCCCTCTAAGGCTAATTCTCGACTTAAATCTGGCTGAGAATAGCCTCTTAGTGTTCTATACTTATATAGATTTTTTGAAATAATATTAAAATTTCCATTCAATTTTCGATAACCCATTTCAAACTCCTTTGTGGTATTGTACAATAAAAATTCTTGCCTACTTACATCAAGTTTATGCAAGTTAAAAAACTTTTTACTTCAACGTTCCTTTATTCTGATTTTTTTTATACAATAACAATATTGGAGGTGGAAACATGGAGGATGAAGATAATTTTGACTTACTTTTTCAACAAAAACTTAATGATGGCTTATTTGATATTAATAGTAATAACGACCTTGAAGTTTTAAAGAAAAAGGCAAAACAGAGCCAAACTGAACTAATAAAATTTATTGACACAATTCTTGATGATTCAAATCGTGAAAAATTTCATGAGTTACTTGATATTAGAGATGACAATTATAATGAATGTTTCTTTCTTGAACATCGTCTATTCTATAAATACGGTATCAACGACGGATTTTCAATGTGTTTAGCATCTTTAAGAAACAAAATAGATTTTTGTCAATAATTTTACCTGCTCTATATTAAATATATAGAGCAAAATTATCACTAAAAATAAATGTAACATAACTGCGATTATGATACATTTTAAGTCTATATTTCACAAAATCTATATTAAAAATGTAACATAATCATTATAAATCGTTATACTAAAATGTAACATAATTAAAAGGAGTGATTTTATGATAGATAAATTTAAAGATTATATGCGAGAACTAAGGTTATCACAAAATTCTATTGATAGTTATTATAGTGATGTAGTACTTTATGAAAAGTATTATAAAGATTCTTATGGAGATGATTTAAACAAATTGGTGTTTGCCGACATAATAATGTATAAGCAATATTTATTAAATAATTCCATTTCTCCCAAAACAATAAATAGAAAACTAACTTCACTTCGTACATATAATAACTTTTTAATTAAAGAAAAAATACAAACTGATGAAGTTATAACAGACAAAGATTATATAAAGATTCAACCACCTATACCA
>CAKOKV010000101.1 GCA_934095805.1 uncultured Bacilli bacterium
GTCTATAGCAACTCTTGATATTGTTATGAATGTTAAGGTATTAGGAGAATGTGAAGATATCAAAGATACTGATAAGACATCAACGGTTTCTTTAAGTATTCCACTAACTACCAAGACAGTTGCCATTGATATTTCAAAAAGTCTAGTAGATGCAAAGCAAGAAAACTTTATGGCTTGTATAGAAAAATCCCCATTTAACTTTTTATTCCTAGTTGTTGCAGTTGTTATGTTTCTAATTGAAATTATAGTTTTAGTGATTTTAGTAAAATATATAATTAAAACAAGAACAGCTGAAAGTATATATCAAAGAGAATTACAAAAAATTCTTAACAATTATAAAAGTTATATTCAAAAAATAAATAATTCATTTGATTTAAGTGGATATCAAGTTCTTCAAGTAGATGAATTTACTGATATGTTAGAAATAAGAGATACATTATCTCAACCAATATTAATGACTGAAAACAAAGAAAAAACTGGAGTATATTTTATAATTCCTAGTAATACTAAAATACTTTATACTTATTCTTTAAAAGTATCTAAAATAAAAAAACAAATGAGAGAAAATGCAATAGAAAAAGGAATAATTAATGATTTTGAATTATAATATTTTTCTATCATATTTTTTAATTTTAAATAAATGGTGATATATATGGATAAATCAATAAAAAATAAAAATATTAATAAAAAGCCACTTTATTTATTTTTGATTACTCTTACAACAATATTTATGTCTATTGGATATGCAACAATAAACTCTATTACTCTTGATGTTAGTGGAGATGTTAGTCTTGTTTCACAAAATGGTTTATTTATAACTGAAGTTAATTATGATTCAAATATCGATGCAAATTTAGAAGAGTCAAAAATAATAACATTTTTTAGTACCACTTTAAATTCTAGAGTTGTTTTATCAAACACAAACGGAAATTCCTCTATCACATATAGAATTAAAGTGTATAATAAAAATAATGAAACATATAGATTTAATAATCCTATTTATGATAATGCATTCTATAATAATCAAAATATAATATTTACATTAACTGGTATAGACAAAGATACTAAGATTGAACCACATACATTTAAAGAATTTAGTATTACTTTTAGTTATAAAGATAATGTTGTTCCTGATTCTAACACTTTAGTATCATATATAGGTTTTAACTTTAAAATAAATCAAACTCAAATGGAAACAACACTCGTAAATAATTATGTACCATCTGGTAATGCCCAAGATATAGAACATATAGATATTGAAAGTATGGAAGAAACAGAAAGAAAACAAAAATTTAGTAATATTGCTACTGGGAAAGAAATACATACTATAAAAGGTATAAATAATGAAAATGTAATTTTACTAAGAGGAAATTATGATGATAACTATGTTTCTTTTGGTGGGTTCACATGGAGAATACTACAAATTGATGAAAATGGTAATCTAAGAATTGTATTGGATGGTGTAATAAGTGGAACAACATCTAAATATAGAGATAGTGCTTCTGCTGATACAATAGATTTAGCTAAAGAAATGCTTGCTTATGGTAATAGTAATATTAAACCAATTTTAGATAATTGGTATCAAAATAATCTAGCATCTAATTCTGATAAAATTGTAAAATCAAATTTTTGTGTAAATTTTGATTATTATACAAGAAAATCATCAGGTACATATGCAGATGTTAATTATTTTCAATCATATGAAAATTTAGGGCAAGATAGTAACAATTATTCTCCAATATTAGTTTGTCCTAGTAAATATATTATTGAAGCAAATATTGGAATAATAAGTGCAGAAGAAGTGGTTTTAGCAGGAGGAGCTTATAAAAAAAATAACACTTCATATTTCTTATATAATTCTACTATTGATAATTATTACTGGACACTATCCCCAGCATATTACGATCCAACATATAAAAATGGAAATGTTTTTATTATAGATAAAAATGGAGCTCCTACTGACTGGACTAGAAATTTATTAACGAATAGTTATTATATAAGACCAGTCATAACAATAAACGGCAATTTTGAAATGACAGGAGATGGGACAATTAATAATCCTTATCAGTATAAATAAAAAGTGAAATGAGTAAATAACTTTAATTATGAAATGAATAAACTTACAATTATTACAATATTTTTAATATTTTTAGTAGTTTTACTTACCTTTAAATCACTAATTATTCCATTTATACTAGTATTACTAATTCAGTGTGCTGTCTATGTATTAATAGGTATTATTAATATATTAGATATGAAAGTATATTATCTATCTTTACTTATAGTACAAAGTATCTTAATGGGAGCCACTATTGATTATGCAATATTATTTACAAACTATTATAGATAGTTAAGAAAAGAAAATAGTATAAGAATATCTTTAAAAAAACATATAATAAATCAATTCATACAATTCTTACATCATCTTTGATAATGATTATTATAACTGGTATATTAGGGTTTGTATTTAAAGATTCTGCTATAGGAGAGATTTGCCATATATTAACAATTGGAGTAACTATTGCAGTATTATTAATATTATTTATCTTATCAAGTATTATTGTTTTATTTGATAAAAAGATAGTTAATAATAAGATTGAATCATAAAATTATATATAAAAAGTTTGCTTTTTTGCAAACTTTTTTACTGACATAAAATTAATAATTATTTGCTTTTCTTTCAAAGAATGATTTAGCGTGAGAACAAACAGGGCAAATTTCTGGTGCTTTTTTACCAATGACAATATGACCACAGTTGCGACATATCCAAATAGTATCACCTTCACTAGAAAATACTAAGTCATTATTAATATTTTCAATTAATTTTTTGTATCTTTCTTCATGTTCTTTTTCTATTTTAGCAACACCTTCAAAAAGATTAGCAATTCTTGTAAATCCTTCTTCTCTTGCTTCTTTAGCCATTCTTTCATACATATCTGTCCACTCATAGTTTTCACCATTTGCAGCATCATTGAGATTTTCTAATGTACTAGGAATTTCACCACTATGAAGTTCTTTAAACCATAATTTTGCATGTTCTTTTTCATTATTAGCAGTTTCTTCAAAAATTGCAGCAATTTGTTCAAAGCCATCCTTTCTAGCTTTAGAAGCATAATAAGTATATTTATTTCTTGCTTGTGATTCACCAGCAAATGCTTCCATTAAATTTTTTTCTGTTTTTGTTCCTTTTAGATTTTCCATCTTTACCTTCCTTTCTTACATTCATTACAATAACCAGAGTAGGTAATATCATAGTTTACTATTTCAAAATCATTTGGAATATTTTTATACTCAATATTAGATAATTCATATATATCAAATATCTTATTACATTTTAAACAAATAAAGTGATTATGTTTAATATGCAGTTTGTCATAATGATCTTTCCCATCAAAAGTTTTAATTTTTCTTATCTTTTGAAGTTCTACTAGAATATTTAGATTTCTATATACTGTTCCTAAACTAATATTTGAAATACTTTTTCTAGCAATTTCATATACTTCTTCAGCTGTTAAATGTTTACATGAATTATTTATAATATCTAGTATCAAATTTCTTTGCGTAGTATTTCTCACAATTACCTCCTTAATAGTAATGATTACTAATAATATAACATAATAATTCACTGATATCAAGAGATCCTATGTAAACAAATAATAATTTTCTACTGAAAACGGTAGAAAATGTTTAAAAAAGTAAAAATTAAGTAAAAAGAAAACAACCATTTTGGTTGCGATATAAATACTTATTTCGTAAAATTCATTTGATTAAATATATCAGTATCATAAAACTCTGCCATAGTTATCCCAAAAACCTTACACATTTTATATATGTTTCTGGAACTAGGATTTTCTACTTTATCATTTAGTAACGCAAATAGTGTTGCTACCGGTACAGTGGAAAGTTCTGATAACTTATTTGGAGTAATATGGTTCTTTTCACATAGTTCAAGTATTCTATTGATTATTGCCTGCGTAAAAGACATATTATGGCCTCCTTTGTCTATATGTAATTATATCAAAAAAATAATAAAAAAATCTCTTGATTTCAATAAATTTTTCTGAAAATGAGAAAAATATTTAAAGTATTGATATAAATTTTACTGAAATCGGTAAAAAATCTGTTGAAATCGGTTGATGTTTTTGCTAAAAAAGTATAATATTTCTTGTATTAGATCTTATGTTTTTCACTTTTAAACAACTATTTAAAGCTCTAACTTTTTGTACAAAATGTGGTGGTAACTATGAATCAAAACGAAATTGTTTTAAGTAATAATAAATATAAAGAGAATAAAATCAGTTCGTATTTTTATAATAAAACAGTACATGAAAAAAG
>CAKOKV010000102.1 GCA_934095805.1 uncultured Bacilli bacterium
CTTATACTTTGCTTACATTTTAGCTTTCTTAAAACTGGTATTAAAAAGAAACCAAATATTACTGCCATAAAAAAGCCTAACATTAGTCCTAAAATACTTTTAGCAAGAATTAGCATTTTATCACATCCCTTACTTTTATTATACTTTATATAATTTACTTCTCATAATAATTTTACGGTTTTTATGTAAAGTTTATACATTATAAATTTAAAAAGAAGTTTTCAAGTAACTTATTTTTATCATAACCTTTTATTTTTATTCCAATATCTATATCACTTAATTTATATATAATTTCTATTATTTCTTTTTCACTAAAATTCTTCGTGTTTTCATATAATTTTTTAGCTACAAATGGATTTATTGATATTTTTGTAACTATACTTGGTAAAGCCATTGTATTCATAAGTATTTTTATTTGATATAAATATCTAAATTGTTTGCTTAATGAATCTACTATAACAGTTGCATCAGTAGTATCTTTTAATATTTTATAAGATGTAAAACATGATCCTATATTTTTACTCATGACCGCATCTATTAAATTGAACATTTCTTTTTCATTACTTTTGCTTATTACTGTTTCTACATCTTTGATAGTTATATTTTTATCATCTATTTTATAAAGCATTAATTTTTCTATTTCTTTTAAGGCATAATCTCCATTATTTTCACATAAATTGAGTATTTTTTTAACAATATCATAACTTACATTAAATCCATTTTGTTTTAGAATATTAGTTATAAATTCATGAGTAGCTTTATAATCCATTTTAACTATTTCATTTATAGTACATTTATCTTTTAATTTTTTAATAAGAGTATCTTTGTAATCTAGTTTTTCATCTATACATTTAAATATAATTACATTTTCATTCATATGATCTATGTATTTCATTAATGATTCTTTTTCTTTATCTTTCATTTTTTTGAATGTAAAAGATGAAACTATAATTAGTTTCTTTTCATTAAATAAATCTACATAACATACTTCTTCTAATATTTCTTTTATTGATGTATTACTGTAATCGTACTCTATTATATTTTTTATATCTAATGAAGAAATAAGTTCATTTATTTTCATTTTTAATATATTAATTTCATTTCCTAAATAAACATATATCATATCTAATCCTTTATTATTATGCTTCTTATACTAGGATCAATAACAAAATCTTTTATTTCGTTTATTTCTTTATTATTTACTAGTATTTTTTTACCTTTATAGGCTATTTTTAGAGCTTTTAATAGCTCATATAACGAAGTATATAGTTTTACTTTAACTATTGTACTTTTACCATTATATATTGTAATAATTGTGTTATCGTACATATAATCTAAATGTATTGCTTTATAAATTGCTAGTATTTCTTCTATACTATAAAACACCGCTGTACTATCTTTGAATTTCTTATTTGAATGAACTAAACAAATATTCATAAATGCATTTATATATTTTTCATATGCATAAGCAGAATATAAATCATTTTTTGGTATACAAATATAACAATTTTTCATATTAAAAATATTCATAAATTCATCAATTGCTTCTAATATGCCTTCATATGATTCATAATTAATAACCATATCTTTTAAATCATAATTTTTATCATATAATGAGTTTACTACTAATGTTGTTTTACTATTTATTTTTTTATTTAAGTTATATTTTTGAAGTGAAGCTATAATATCACTTTTTTTAGTTTTATTTATATTTCTAGATGGATTCAATTTTTCTCTTTTATCTTTATAGTCATTCATAACAACTAATGTATTGCTTTTTTTATTATTAAATTCCATTTCTTTTAATCCAATTATTTGACCACTTACTGGACTAAAAATATAACTTCCATCATTTAGAGTACCTAAACTCATATTATGATATACTAATCTATTTTTATTTATTGTAAGTAATTCTTGATTATCAAATGGAATATAGATATATTCTGGTGTTAAATATGTTATATATTGTTGTACTTGTTTTTCCATAATCTACTCCTACTAAAATATTATATATTAAAAATTAATATTTTAAAAGAAAAATATGTATGATATACTAATATTAATAATAAGAGGTGTAAAAGATATGAAAAAGAAAATAATTATTTATGCAGTGGTTTTAACTTTTCTATTATGTATGGTGGTTTCAAGTATTTATGCTTTCGCTACAATTGGAAAAAAGCCTAAAGTTAATCCTACTGATACTCCAACTGTACCAGTTATTACTGAAGACTATAGTGCTGTTACTTCAAAGTTATTAAAAAAGTATGAAGGAAGAATTGCTTATAATGAAAAAACAAAAGAAATAATGGAGATAATAGATTATGATAATCAATATATTTTAGGTGTTGATGGTAAACTTTATCCAGATAAAATTAAATATATTAATACTGAGGAAGCAGAAGATGAAATATTAAAATTCGGTAGATATGAAATTAGAAAAAATGAAGATAAAAATGATGATACTTTATATTATTATTATTATGATAAATTAAATAAAACTAAATCAAAAAGTTATAATTTTATTGAGCCAGTTTATTATAAGAATAATAAAACTCCTAGATATTTATTATTAAGTGAAAGTGATGGTACATCTAGTTTTCTAGATGTTAAAACAAATAAGGTTGTAACTCTTAATGAAGAAATCAGATCTTTACCTGAACTTGGAGATGAACTTTCTGGATATGGTGAGATTACTAATAACGAATATGAAATTGTTGCAATTAACAAAAGCGATAAATATGGTATTATTAATTCAAATGGTGAAATATTAGTAGACTTTATTTATGATAGTATAATTAGTTATAAAAATGGATTATTCATAGCTGAATTAAACAATAAATATGGTATTATTGATAAGAATAATAAGACAGTTTTAAATTTTGAATATGATAGTTTATCTTATGCAGGTAAATATATTATAGTAACTAAGAATGATAAACTTGGTGTTTTAAATGATAAATATAAAACAATAGTTGATTATAGTATTAAGATTGATACAAGAGTAAATTTTATTAATATATATGGTAATGATACTCATGGTACTTATACTGCTATTTCTGAAAATAATTCTCTTCTACTTATGATTTACCCTAAAGGATACTTTTATGATGAGGGTGGTTTATTTATTAAAAGAGATGAATTTACAGGAAATATAAATTCATATATTATTAGTTCTAAAGGGATTGATAGATCATTTACAGTAGAATCAAATATTGAACCATTATATACTGAGGATGATGATTATGCTAATGTTAAATATTACTACTCTATTTCTACTAATGATAATAAAGTAACTATAACTTTTTATGATAAGGATTATTATGAATATTATAAATATACTACTAAGAAACTTATTAATTCTGAATATAGTTATTCTGTTTATTTAACAAATAATATTTGCTATATAGATATATATTATGAAGCGACTGGTAAATATGATTCTATTTATTTAGATTTAACTAATTCAAAGGAAATAAGTGAAATAGATGCTTTATATAAATATTTTGATAATGGATATGGTTATACATTAAAGGACAATATATTAACAGTTTATAAAGATAAAGAAGAATTAAATAAATTTGAAAATATTAATACTTATTTAGGTAAATATTTATTTTCTACAATGGATAACGAAATAATTGAACTTGAATTTCAAAAGACAAAATAAAAACTTCACAAATGTGAAGCTTTTTTATTAGTTTAATTTAGAACGAACTATTTCATTAACAGTTTTCATATCTGCTTTACCTCTAAATATTGGTGTTAATTCTTTCATAATTAATCCCATATCTTTCATACTAGTAGGTTTGATTTTATCAAATACTTTATCAATTTCAGCAGTTATTTCTTCTTCTGTTAATTGTTTTGGTAAATATTTACTTAGTAAATCTATCTCTCTTAGAAGATTATCTACTAAATCTTGTCTATTACCTTTTTTAAATTCTTCTATACTTTCTTTATGAGTCTTAACTTGTTTGCTTACTATATCTATAACTATTTCATCACTACAAGTATTTCTTTCTAGCTTATTGTTTACTAAATATAAATCAATAGCAGACTTTAACAATCTTATTGTATTTAATGTTTCTTTATCATGAGCTTTCATAGCTTCTTTCATATCATTTGATATGGTTTCATATAACATTATTATCAGACTCCTTTATTTTATTAATATCTTTGTTTATTATGTTTTTTAGCATTTCTGATAGCTTCTTTTTTAGCTTCTCTTCTCTTAATGCCAGGTTTAGAATATTCTTTTCTTTTTTTCATTTCAGTAGGGATTCCACTTCTTTGAACTTTCATTTTGAAACGTTTTA
>CAKOKV010000103.1 GCA_934095805.1 uncultured Bacilli bacterium
TGTATTGCTAAAAAACATAATAAAATATTAAATCTAATTAAAGAGAGTCTGAGATATTAAAATCAGATTCTTTTTTTATAATATAATTAATTTATAAAAAAATGAATACTTATTTAAAGAACAGAAAACTGGATTCTTAAGAAAATAAATAGAAAGTATACATTAAATTCAAAAAAATGCAAATTTTATGATAAAATAATATATAGAAGGGAGTAGGTAGATATGACTTTTAAAAGTTACAGTTGGTCTATTGGTACTACTAGTTTTAGAACAAGCCAATTAAACTATAAAATCGAAAGACAGTTACAATTACTAAAAGAATTCTGGAAACTAAATCCTAATTTACCATGGAATCCTAATACACAAGAAAAATATTATAATTTCTTAAAAGAAAATAACTTTATTTACGGTGAAGCACCAAGACCAGATAAGGATGCAAGAGAAAAAACATCTGGATTGGTTAATATTGGTGTTATAACAAATGATAGAAGAATTACTGCTGTTGGAAATAGTATAGAGAATTTATTGTATAAGCAAATGGATAAAGATAATATTTTCTTAATATCAGAAGATAGTTATTACTATTTGTTACAAATGTTAAAACTACAAATTGTTGATGGTGAAATAAAAATAAGACCATTTATTGCACTGATATATATGATTGAAAAACTAGACTATCTTTCTTATGAAGAATTTACATATTTATTACCATTATGCAAAAATAAGTATGATGTTAAGAAAATGGTTGAAGATATTAAAGCAAATAGAATGGGATTAGACATTGATGAAATAATTAAAATGAAAATATTTGAAATGAATAATTATTTACAAGCTTGGAATATCTTTAGGCAAAATTATCCTGTTACCGAAGAAACCTTTGAAATAATAGGACTTAATAGAAAAAGTAGAGCATATGATAGACCTTATAATAATGTATATCACGCTTTAGTAGATTTAATTTTTCATTTAAGACACAATACTTTTGAGGAGAGGCTAGAAAAATATAAAGAATTATATAATTGTTGTCAAAAAATATCAGGAAATACAAGACCTCTTTGGCTTGAATATTTATTTTTAGGTTACAGGGTTAATAATTTAGATGAAGAGTTTGATAAAAAATTTAGAAGTCTTGATATTTCTATGGTAAAAAATATAATAGATTTTAAGCAAGAATTTTTTACTAATTTGCATTTGTTTAAATGGAAAGTAAATTTAAAAGAATATTTTGATTTAAATAAAAGATACTTTTCTTTAACAGATATTATTAAGTTTGAAGATGAAAAGATTGAACTTGATATGTTGCCAAAATATTATTTTAAAGAAATAATAGATAATTTACTTGAAGAGCAATTATTGGATGAAAATAATTATAAAGATTTATTTTATAATAATGTATCACTTGAGAAAATTTCTCCTAATTATTCTTTAAAAATTGAAGATGTTATTAGAAATATTAATGATGGTTTAGGTACAAATTTAACAATAAATACAATTAATAGTTATGTAGAAAATGAAAAACTAAAGGCATTTAATAAATTAATAGATGAAAAATTTTCTAATGATAAAATTTTAATGCTACTAGATAATATTAAAGATAGAAATGATGACATAGTGAATGAATATGTTACAGATAATGCTACAGTTCCAACTATATTTGAGTATATATTGGGAATTGCTTGGTATAGAATTAGCAATAAAAAAGGAAATATACTAGATTATATGAATTTGAGTTTAGATGCTGATTTACTTCCAAAAACTCATGCTGGTGGAGGTATGGCAGATATTGTATATAAGTATGATGAAGATGGTTACCCTAAGCACGATTTATTAATAGAAGCAACTCTTTCAGAATCTACTGGGCAAAGGTCTATGGAAATGGAACCTGTTTCAAGACATTTAGGAGAGAATATAAAATTAACAAATAATGAAAACGACTATGCATTGTTTGTGGCTCCAATACTAGAAGAAAGAATCATAATGGATTTTAGAAATAGAAAAACATATTGTTATCCAAAGGGAAATGGAAGTTATACAAATGGACTTAAAATTATACCTATAAATATCGATATTTTAAAGAATTTAATTATTAATAATGTAAAGTATGATTATATATATTCTTGGTTTGATAAGGCTTATAAATCGTTAGAACCAGATCCTGTATGGTTTGAAAAAGAAATTTTAGAAAAAGTATAGATAATTGTTTCAATTATCTATTTTTATGGTATAATTTATATATGGTAAGTGATGCCTAAAATGGAAATGGAGGATAAAATGAAATTGATTTCAATTAATAATAGGAGATATATTGGTAGTAAATTTAGAATGATAAATTTTATAAAAGAAACAATGAAAAAAGAAAAAATAGAGTATTCTTCATTTTTAGATTTATTTGGCGGAACGGGTATAGTTGGAGATTTTTTCAACGATCAAAAGACTAAAGTGTATGTAAATGATTTGCTAAAATCAAATTATATTTCTTATTTAGCATGGTTTGGTAATGAAAAGATAGATAAAAATAAAATAAGAGAATATATTGAAAAATATAATTCATTAACAGATTTAGAAGATAATTAATTTTCTTTAAATTTTTCAAATACTTAATTTAGTGAAGAAAATTGTAAAAAAATTGGATTTATTAGAGAAGCTATTGAAGATAATTATACAAATAATAATTTAAATATTAGAGAAAGAGCTATTTTGATAACTTCACTTTTATATGCTATGGATAAAATTGCAAATACAGTTGGTCATTATGATGCATATAGAAAAACAGGCGATTTAAATAAAAAACTTGAATTATGTATGCTTGATTTAAAGTCAAACACAAATAATAAAAATAATAAAATTTTTAATGAAGATTCAAATGAATTGGTAAGAACCTTAAAAGCAGATGTTGTTTATATTGATCCACCTTATAACTCTAGACAATATTCTGATGCATATCATTTGTTAGAAAATGTAGCAATGTGGGAAAAAAGTGAAGTTCATGGTGTTGCAAAAAAAATGGAACGAAATGGAATCAAAAGTAAGTATTGTTCAGTATCAGCACCTCTTGCATTTAAAGATTTAATTGAGAATATTGATGCAAAGTATATTATAGTTTCTTATAATAATATGGGAAAAAAAGGTGCAGGTAGATCACAAGCAAAGATATCTGATGAAGATATTATGGGCACTTTGAGTAAAAAGGGTAAAGTAAAAGTTTATGAAACTGATTTTAGGGAATTTAATACTGGAAAAACACATATTGATAACCATAAAGAAAGACTTTTTATATGCAAAGTTGGAAAAGTAACAAAACCAAAAACTGTTAAGGCAAAAGTTTCTAATGATATAGTAAAGTCCCCATTAAATTATACTGGTGGAAAATATAAAATACTTAATCAATTAATTCCTATTTTCCCTAAGGAATTGGATTTGTTTGTTGATTTGTTTTCTGGTGGTTCAAATGTCGGTGTAAATGTAAATGCCAAAAGAATTGTTTGTGTAGATAAACAAAAAGAAATAATTAGAGTTATGGACCTATTTAAAAAGTATGAAGATGGATATATAATAGACAAACTTGAAAAAATTATTGATAAGTATGAGTTAAGTAATTCATTATTAAATGGTTATGAAATATATCATTGTACGAGTGATAAGGGATTGGGATCTTATAACAAAAATAAATATGTAGAACTTAGAAATGACTATAATAATATGAAATATGATTCAATAGAAAAAGATTTTTTGTTTTTGACTTTGATTATATATGGCTTTAATAATCAGATCAGGTTTAATAGTAATGGAGAATTTAATATGCCTGTTGGTAAACGAGACTTTAATAATTCACTTAGAAAAAATTTGAAGAATTTTATTACTAAATTAAAAACAAAGAATATAGAATTTGTTAATTCTGATTTTAGAGAATTTGCAATTGAAACAAATGAAAATACTTTAGTATATTGTGATCCACCATATTTCTTGGGAACAGCTAGTTATAATGAAAATGGTGGGTGGACAAAACAAGATGAAATAGACTTGCTTAACTACCTAACTATTCTAGATTCTAAAGGTATCAAGTTTGCATTATCAAATGTTATAGAACACAAAGGAGCAACACATGAAATGTTAGAGGCATGGATTAGAGAACACAATTATACTATACACTACATAACTTGTGATTATAATAACTCAAATTATCATAAACAAGAGGGAAATGTTACAAAAACTGTTGAAGTTTTAA
>CAKOKV010000104.1 GCA_934095805.1 uncultured Bacilli bacterium
TGTCTGGGCTTTTGTATAAGATTATATCTAGCTCTTTTCTTGTTAAATCCTTAACTGGTTTATATAAATCTATTCCATAATGTTCTGCTACTAATTTTAGTTTTTTATATGCTATGTTTAATGTTTCACCACTTTGAAATGATGCAATAGCTCCATCCATTATAGATAGATTTTTATCAGGTATTAATATATCTTCATCTATATGTAGATTAACTCCTAATCCTTTACAAACTGGACAAGCTCCATATGGACTATTAAATGAAAATAATCTTGGTTCTAATTCTGGTAAACTAAAATCACATAATGGACAAGCATAGTTTTCACTCATAACTATTTCTTTTTCTCCAATTATGTTTATAACAACTTTACCATTAGCCATTTTAGTAGATGTTTCTATGCCTTCAAATATTCTACTTCTAGAATCTTCCTTTATAACAATTCTATCTACTACTATATCTATATTATGTTTTATATTTTTTTCTAATATAATATCATCATTTAAATCTCTTATTTCTGAGTCTATTCTCGCTCTTACAAAGCCTTCTTTTCTAAGGTCTAATAATAAGTCTTTATGAGTTCCTTTTTCTCCGTGAACTACAGGTGACATTATTTCTATTTTAGTTCCAACTGGATATTCTAAAACTTTATTTGTCATTTCTTCTATACTTTGTTCTGTAACTGGTATATTATGATTTTTACAGTATGGAGTTCCAACTCTTGCGAATAAAAGTCTTAAATAATCATATATTTCTGTTATTGTTCCAACAGTACTTCTGGGATTCTTATTAGTTGATTTTTGATCAATACTAATACTTGGACTAAGTCCTTCTATTGAATCAACTTCTGGTTTATTCATATTACCTAAGAATTGTCTTGCATAGGCACTTAAACTTTCAACATATCTTCTTTGACCTTCTGCATAGATAGTATCAAATGCTAAACTACTTTTACCACTTCCTGATACTCCTGTCATAACAATAAGTTTGTTTTTAGGTAACTCTAAATTTATATTTTTTAAATTGTTTTCTCTTGCATTTTTTATTATTATTTTATCCATAATGAACCTCACTAAATATTTTTAATCAAATAAAAAATATTATACATGTACAAATATATAATATTTAATATTTAATGTCAATATTTTTACAAAAAAATGTTTGTGTTTTATGCTCCGACACATTTTGTATTATAATCGCAATTATCTGAATTACCATTTCTATCTGCGATACAGTGTGGCTGATTTGATTTATCATAAGAAATTAAGCAAGTATCTACATATGATAAATTAGATTTTTTATTTGTAAATACTTTTACAAAATAATTTCCAGATATTTTTTTATTTGTTTTAATTCCTTCGTAAGTAGAATTATAATAGTTTGCATTTTCAAGTTCACTTACTTTTAAATATACCTCTCCTTTTTCATTAAATGAGTTCATCCATGAATCATTTAAATCTAAATATACTTCTCCTGTTTTTTGAATATTAACATATAATCTTCTTGTATCTTCTTTTTCTGTACTTGATGTTGCTGTATCAAATACAAGAGTTGCTGATACACTTGTTATAACTAAAATTGATATAACTACTAAGAGTTCCATTAATGTAAATCCATTTTTATTCATATCAAACTCCTTATTATATTTTTATTATACAATAATTAAATTTTATTTTAAAGTATATTTTTTAAATAATTATTATATCCAGCAATAAATCCAGCATCATAAATCTTTGCCATTATTAGATAATCATCTATCTCTATAAATTTTCTTATTTTTCTATTTTTTTGATCTAATTTTGCTGTTTGATATCCTTCTTCATATCCCATTTTGTAACATCTTATATATTTATACATTTTTCCTCCTTATTATTATATAAGTGATAAAATGATAAAACACTTCTTTTTTAAATAAAAAATGAAAGTAACTTCTTTCATTATTTTAATTCTTCTGCTGTTTTAGGTTTATTCCAAAATGGAGCAAATTCTAATGCTTTTAAACTTCCATAGTCGTAGTTAAATACTTTATATCCTACTCCTTCACAAATATTAACAGTACCATCACTAGTTGTTTCAGTAGTTTTTTCTAAACAAAACATTGGTTCTTTTTCTCTTAAAACATTTATAAAATCATAAACTAATATTCCTGCCCAACCAAGTACAGCAAGCCATATAATTAAATTAATTAATTTTGATATAAAACTTTTTTTCTTTTTTGGTTTTGGCTTATTTTCTACTTGTGTAGTTGTATTATTTGGAGTTACTTCAACACTTGGAGCCACTGTATTTTGAGGTTCATCAATATTTACAGGAGTTACAATATTTTCATCTACTGTTATATTTTGTATTTCCTCATTTGTTAAAACATTCATTTCTTGATTTTGATTATTTGTTTGATTATTATTTTCTTCCATTTGTTTACCTACTTTCAAATAAATTATACAAAAAAATAGTCTTATTTACAAGACTATTGCTATTAGATTATTGCTTCCTTTATTAACCATTTTAGTTATTGTTTGAGATAGTTTGTATTTAGCTGCATCAGGAAGTAATGATAATTTTGCTTGAATACCTTCTTGAACTATTTCATTTAGACTTCTACCAAATATTTCACTTTGCCATATTTTTTCAGGATTTTCTTCATCTTTCATAATATAATCTATTAATTCTTTACTTTGAACTTCACTACCTATAATTGGTTCAAAACTACTTTCTACATCTACTTTTATCATATGTACACTAGATGCTTTTGCTTTTAGTTTAATTCCAAATCTTCCACCTTGTTTAATTATTTCTGGTTTATCAAGTTTCATATCTGTTATTCTTGGAAGAACTATTCCATACCCAGTTTGATACACTTGTTTTAAAGCACCTTTAATACTTTCATATTCACTTCTTCCTTCACTTACATCTTGAAATACTTTTAGTAATTCACCTTTACTGTTAATTGAAGAGCCTACTACTTCTTTTAATATATCGTCAAATAAATTATCATCAGCATCTAATGTTATAGTGACAAGATCTTCTTCTGTATTTAAAGATGAAACATATGCTTTTGTAATTTCTTTTGTATCTTGTAAATCTATATTAATATTTTCTACATCTCTTAGTTTATCTACATTTACTACAGATTCTTTCATTTTATTTAAGAATTTTTGTTTTAATGGATGTGTATTTTTAAGTACCGCTACCCAATCTGGAATTTTAAATTCAATATGTGAAACTGGAAACTCATATAATGCTTCTTTTAATACTGATGTTATATCGTCTATATTCATATCTTCTACACTAATTGGTATTACAGGTACATTATGTTTTTTTGAAAGAGCTGTTGCGATTGTTTTAGTTTCTGGACTATTTGGATGTGTACTATTCATAATTACTATAAATGGTTTATTTATTTCTTTTAATTCAGTTATTACTTTTTCTTCTGCTTCTACATAATTACTTCTAGGAAGCCCTAATATTGATCCATCTGTTGATACAACAATACCGATAGTGGCATGATCTCTAATTACTTTTTCAGTACCAATTGAAGCGGCTTCCACAAATGGTACTTCTTCTGGAAACCAAGGTGTTTTTACCATTCTAGGATTTCCAAGTTCATCTTCATAGCCTACTGATTCTGGTGTTACATATCCAACACAATCAACTAATTTTATATTAGTTACAAGACCATCTATATTTATACTTGCTCCCGATGATGGAACAAATTTAGGTTCAACAGTCATAATTGTTTTACCTTGTGCTGTCTGTGGAATTTCATCCATACATCTTTTCTTTTCATCTGTATCTTCCATATAAGGAAGAATTAATGTTTCTATACATTTTTTTATAAATGTACTTTTCCCGGTTCTAACAGCACCAACTACTCCTAAATAAATTTCGCCATTAGATTTTTTACCTAAACTTTTAATAACTTCACTTTTATCCATATTTTACCCACTTTCTAGTTTACTACTAAAATATATGAGTTTATTCCTGCATTATTACTATTTTTTATATTTACATATTGTTTTCAATTGTAAAGTTGTAAATTTACAGTTGATACATCTTTCTTTTCATATTTACCTGCAGTTATTGTAATAAAAAAGAGATTTACATTTTATATACAAATGTTATCTCTTGTTTACTTTGTATCAAGTATTATGCTAATTAAATATTAATTCAGGAAGAATTGTTCCAGCAAATAATAAAACTACTAAAACTATCCAGTTAGTAAGT
>CAKOKV010000105.1 GCA_934095805.1 uncultured Bacilli bacterium
ATTTTCATACCTAGATTTAATTTCTTTTGTGATTCTATTTTAGTTTTTAATCTTTGAAGTTCTGAGTTGCTTGATTGAAGACTAGCACTTAATACAAAGTTAAGAAATACAGATGCTAATACTAGTAATACTGTACCTACTGCAAAATACTTCTCACACCCCAATTTTACAACCCTTTTCTTCTTCATTATCTTATCCTTTCGATTACTCTTAATTTAGAACTTCTACTTCTATTATTATCATCAAGTTCTTCTTCACTTGGTGTTAATTTCACTATTTTTTTAGCCCTTGCTTTTAGTTCATCAGGAACCATTGGTAATTTTTTAGCACTTTCATCATCACTACATAATTCTTTAAATACATGAGCAACAATTTTATCTTCAAGTGAATGAAAACTTATAACTGAAAGTCTTCCTCCTACTTTAAGTAAATCAAATGCATCCCTTAAAGCATTTTCCAATATATCAAGTTCATGATTAACTTCTATTCTAATTGCTTGAAATACTTTTCTAGCTGGATGGCTTTTATTTCTATAACTAATTGGTACACTATTCTTTATAATTTCAGCAAGCTCTAGTGTAGTATTGATTGGTCTATTATCTATAATAGCCTTTGCAATACTTTTAGCATATTTCTCTTCTCCATATCTGTAAAATATATCAACCAATTTATCAAAGCTATATTCGTTCACAACAATTTTAGCATTAAGTGGATTACTTTTATCCATTCTCATATCAAGAGGAGCATCTTTATGAAAGCTAAACCCTCTTTCTGCTTCATCTAATTGTGGACTGGATACTCCAAGATCAAACATAATGCCATCAACTTTTTTATCGATATATTTTTTCATATCAGCAAAGTTGCTTTTAATAATAATAAAGTTATCACCTATATCTGATAATTTATCATTTGAATATTTTATGGCTTCTGTATCTTGATCAAAGGCGAAAAGAAACCCCTTTTCATTCAATTTCTTTAATACTTCGCCTGAATGCCCTGCATATCCTACAGTAGCATCAACATATAGTCCGTCTCCCTGAATGTTTAAATATTTTATTACCTCATCTAATAATACACTTTTATGCTTCATAATTCATATCAAAGATATCCTCAGCTATATTAGCTAAATCATCTTCATTCTCTTTCATATATTTATTGTAGTCTTCAAGACTCCATATTTCTAGTCGTTCACCAACGCCAATAATAACACATTCTTTTGTTATATTGGCGTAATGAACTAACGGTGAGGTAATATTAATTCGACCTTGTTTATCGAATTCATTTAACGAAGCGGAACCTATGAAAGATCTTTCAAAAGCTCTAACATTCTTTTTAGTAAATTGTAGTGTGTTTAGTTTTGAAACTATCTTATCCCATTCTGTAATAGAATATACGAATAAGCACTTATCAAGTCCCTTAGTGATTACATAAGCTTCACCTAGTTCATTTCTGAACTTAGAAGGAATAATCAAACGGCCTTTTTCATCTAAGTTATGATGAAATTCACCCATTAGCATGATAAGAACACCCCACTTTCTACCACTTTGTTTCACTTCTTACCATTATAATACTATTTTTGTTTGCTTTTGTAAATAGGTTTAAAAAATTTTATTGTAAAAAGAATGTCAAAAAAATAATAACAATATAGATAAGACTACAAATACAGCAGTTAAAATATAAAAAATATTAATATTAATTAGCTCACTGCTTTCATTTAGTAATACCATTAACTTTTTTTCTAATACTTGTTTTTCAAAAATCATAAATATAAGACTTACTACACTTAGAATACTAAATGTAATACCAAATATCCTCAATTTTTGTTTCATATTAATTATAAAAAGTATAACAATAAAAATAACTAACAAAATATAGAAAAGATAAATATATGAACATGTCAAATTATATACTTTTAATATAAATATAGAAAGAGAATTATTGTTTGAAACAAGTTTATTAAATGAATATTCGTACACAGAGTTAATATCACTATTATTTATTTCTTGTCTTATTTTTACTAGTTCAAGTTTACTAAACTCATCACTCATTGAAGACACAAGTTCATCTAATTCGTAATCTATATTTACTCTACTTGGCTTTCCAGTTTTAATATCTTCAACCATAGTATCAATATATTTTTTAGAAATACTATCAATATAAGGAGATTTTTCAAGTTTAACTTGTAAATCGCTTAATTTATTAATTGAAATATTTGGAACTTTATTATATACAGCAGTTATTATATTTGAAGATATTCTTTTACTCGTGAAAGTATTACTTATTACATTATAAAGACTATTATTTATAATATAATTTCCAACGATTAACAAATAAAGAATAGATATACCAATTAGCAACAAAACATTTATAACTTTCTTCATATAATCACCTACTTTAATTCTATTTGGTAAGGATCATCCGCAGTACCTTTACCTGATTTATATACAATATCATTTCTTAAATTAATAACTGGTCTTACTGATAATTCACTTCTAACATCCGCACCATATACACCTTGACTTCCAGCAGAAACTACTGTTGTAATTCTATCTGGATCATCTGGATTATTATAATTACCACCAGCATCCATAAGCCACCAAGGAACACCCTCATTATACAAATAATAGCTTGTGTTTAAAGAATTAAATTGAGCACCAGCAAATATTGCTTCATCAATAGAAAGAAGACCTATTGGATACTTTAATGCAGTGTTTCCTTTTTTATTTGAAACAGTATATAAATCATTTTTATTACATTTAAATGATGGTTTTAACTTTTCTTGATATTTATAATAAGCAGAATACAAAGTGAAATTCTTTCCATATCCAAGACCAGTATCTATTATTTTATTTGCTTCATCTGTAATACCATAAGCTGTAGAATCAAATTTTGTATAGCTAGGATCTGCTAAAGTTCTATCTGCACAAAAACCAGCATCTGTTAAATATGATGAATAATCCTTTTCAAATTTTTCATATAAATTATCTAAAACTGTCTTTATTGTACTATCATTTGAGTTCTTATGAGTAGAACTATAATTACTACTACCAGTATTGCCATACATATATCCTACATAAGCATTATCACCAACAGAAGTATTAAAAGATGATAATGTAACACCTGTATCACTAATAATTCTTATTGAATAGTCATCATTAAATCTAACTATTCTCCATAATAAACCACCAAAATTTACATAATTATTAAATACATCACCTCTAAAATAATATATTTTAGAATCACTATCAGTATTATAAAATAAACCATTTCCATTACTAGTTCTTTGATTAGAAATAGTTGTTATTTTTTTTACTAAAAGCACCGTATTTGACTTAACACTATCGATTTTGTACATAATATCACAAGAATCAGAATTTTCACAAAATACAATATTGCCAGAATTATAAGCTGATATAATATCATTAGAAGAACCACCATTTAAAGGAGATAATTTTCCACTTTCAGGATGTAAATATAAATTATTTCCATAATAATAAACAATATTCTTAATACTATATTCAATTTGATCAGAATCCATATTTAATGTATATTTATCACCATTATAATTTTTAATGGTAAAATCTATACTAGTATCAGGCTGAATAACATTATCAGATAATATTTTATCAGTAAAATATGTTCCATTTTTTAATTCTTCCCTACCAAGTATACTGTTTAAATCACCCACAGAATCACAACTACCATCTGTTATATCATCATTAGTTACATCGTATATATTCTTGCTAGATTCTAAACAATAGTTACCATCACTAATGACATAAGATAAAACATTACCCTTGTTATCTAATTTAATATCATATTTCAAATTATTATTACTTAAATTTAATTTTGTTTCATCTAAAGAATTAATATGATCAATCTTATTTCCTTTCATAACTTCAGATATATATTTATCAGAAGTCTTTTTTATTACAGTCTTTGTCTCTGTTAAAAATATATCCTTTTTAGCATTATTAAACATTTCTAAAACATTAGGTAAAGCTATAATAACAAGTATTGCAAGTATAGCTATTACTGCAAGTAACTCTACTAATGTAAAACCATTTTTATTTTTCATCTTTCTACTCCTAACCACTATTTATTCATTTAATTCAAATTGACTATTATATAGTTCATAATAATATCCTTTGTTCTTTAATAATTCATTATGAGTTCCACTCTCTAATATTTGACCATTTTTAATAACGATTATTTTA
>CAKOKV010000106.1 GCA_934095805.1 uncultured Bacilli bacterium
GTTATAAGAATAGATGGAGGTAAAAAATGTTAAAACTTAATGATAAATATATAAAACTAGTTAATGAAGAAGAAAAAAAACTATCAGATATATTTAATAAAATAGATATAAATACATTTAATAATAGTAAAAAAGTATTAGATGCATTTCATAAAAATAATATAAGTGAAAGTGATTTAAATGGAACAACTGGTTATGGATATAATGATATTGGAAGAGATAAAATAGAAAATATATTCGCAGAAATACTAAATACAGAAGATGCTCTTGTAAGAACACAAATAATATCTGGAAGTCATGCTATAAGCACTGCCTTATTTGCTATTTTAAGACCAAATGATACACTTTTAACAATAACAGGTATACCTTATGATACTTTACACGAAGTAATTGGAATAAAGCCAAATAACAGTTCACTTATGAGTTACAATATCAAATATAAAGAAATAGATTTAAAAAATAATGATTTTGATTATGATAAATTAAAAGAAGAATTAAAAAACAATATAAAAGTAATACATATTCAAAGAAGCAGAGGCTATTCACTTAGAGATTCATTAACAATAGATAAAGTAAATAAAGTAATAAAATTCATTAAAGATATAAATTCAAATATCATTATATTTGTAGATAATTGTTATTGTGAATTTGTAGAAAATGAAAATCCTACCGCAGATCTAATCGCAGGAAGCTTAATAAAAAATTTAGGTGGTGGTATTGCTCGTAATGGCGGATATATTGCTGGCAAGAAAGAACTTATAGAATTATGTGCAGAAAGATTAAATGTACCAGGAGAAGCAAAAGAAGTTGGACCAAGTGGTAATGCAAATCGTGAATTTTTACAAGGACTTTACTTTGCTCCATCAGTAGTATCATCAGCATTAAAAACAGCAATATTAACAAGCAAAGTATTAGAAACTTTAAACTACAAAGTAAGTCCAAAATATAATGAACCAAGAGCTGATATAGTAGAATTAATATACTTTAACAACAAAAATGAAATGATAAAATATTCAGAAGGAATACAACATAGTGGAGCAATCGATGCTAATGTTGACCCTATCCCTTCTCCAATGCCAGGATATACAGATGAAATAATAATGGCTTCTTCATCATTTATACAAGGTAGTTCAATAGAAATATCTTGTGATGGACCACTAAGAGATCCATTTGTTATTTATCAACAAGGTGCACTTACTTATGACTATGGAAAAATAGCATTAATAAATGCAATTTCAAAACTTAATGAATAAATAAATCTCTTACTAATAAACTATTAGTAGGAGGTTTTTATTTGAAAAAAGAATTATTAAAAAATTATATCAATAAATTAACAAAAGAAGATATTATAAATTATCTAAGTAAAGAATGCATACCAGCTTCAACAGAAGAAATAGATATAATTTATAAAGCTATCAAAAATGACTATGAAGAAATACTTGAAACAAACTTTATGAGTTACATTTCTAAATATAAATTAAATCTAAATCAAGATTTATATAGAACTATAATAGAAAAATACAATCAATATAAAAAGTTTATTGAATAAAATCAACAAACTTTTTATTTTTAATACTATCTATTTCCATTTTATATGGAGGATAAGCATCATTACTATTTCTATTTATATAAGGTGTTTCTAAAATAAATGGAATACCATTTAATCTTTCATTATAAATAACATTAATTAAATTATCAAACCCAATTGTGCCATATCCAATATTTTCATGTCTATCTTTATGACTACCAATTGTATTCATACTATCATTAACATGAACACACTTTATTTTATCAATTCCAATCATTGAATCAAATTCATCCAAAAACTCATTAAACTTAGAAATATCAATACCAGAATCATTCATATGACAAGTATCTATACATACACCTATTCTATCTTTATCATCTATATTATCAATAATATTTTTAAGTTCTAAAATAGATGTGCCTACTTCATTACCTTTACCAGCCATATATTCTAAAAGAATCATAACATCACTTGTCTTTTCATATATTTTATTTATACCATTTGCGATATTTAAAATAGCTTCTTCTCTTGAACAAGTTGTCGCACTACCAGGATGAAGAACTATCTTATCAAGTCCTAATTCTTTTACTCTATTTAATTCATTAGCCATAAAATCTATATAAAAATCATATTTTCTCTCATCACTTCTATTAGCTAAATTAACAATATATGGAGCATGAACAATTACATTTTTAGGATTAATATTATTTTCAAGCATAACTTTAAATGCTTCATAAGTAAATTCATCATTAATACTACTTCTAGCAGTACTTTGAGCTCCACCTGTATATATCATAAATGTATTAGCATTATAACTAACCGCTTCCATAACACTACCTAATAATTGTTTCTTACTATTAAAACTAACATGACTTCCTATTATTAAATTCATTACAATCACCATAATCATTATAAAATATTTTATCAAAATAAAAAAGCCCTAAGGCTTTATTTATTGTTTACTACTTATCAGCTATGCCATTGTCTTTAACTTTAGTAGCATCGTAAACTTTTACTTCATTACCTGCATCATCCTTATATGGGAAGTGGAAAGAATAAGTTCCATCTGTAGTTAATACTTTAGCTACTTGTCCATCGGCTTTATTAAATTCAATAACAAAACTTGTTAAATTTCCTGCTTCTTTATTGATTTTGCAATATTGAGAAGCTGTTGGAGTATTCTCAGCACAATCAACGATAGTTAAAGCAGTACCAGCAGCATCTTTACCTTCATTAGCAACAGCATATTTAGTATATTTACCAAAGTTAGCTAAATATTGTTGTTGAGCAATTTTAACCATTTCCTTTGTTTCAGTAGCAAATGTATCTTCTTTTGCTTGATTAAACATACTAAGTACATTTGGTAAAGCTATAATAACTAAGATAGCTAAAATAGCAATAACTGCTAAAAGTTCAACTAATGTAAAACCTTTTTTGTTCATAACAAATCTCACAATCCTTTCTTAATATTTTGATAAGATATACATATCTACCTTATAAGATAATTATAAATTATTAATAAATTTATGTCAATATAAGAAAATATCAGACAATTAAAAAAGCCATTTAAAATGGCATTTTTATATTAATTAGTTTTATTGAGCTTTTACTTTAGTAGCATCGTAGTCGCCATCTGTAGTACTATTAAATGTGTAAGTATAAGTACCATCAGTAGAGTTTATTGTATCTACTTGTCCATCAGCTTTTTTAAACACAATACTAAATGAAGTTAAGTTTCCAGCTTCTTTGTTAATTTTACAAGTTGTAGTATCAGCATCTAAAGTTGAACTAGAAGAACATTCTGTAGTACTAGCAATTGAGAATTTAGTAAACTTACCAAAAGTAGCTAAATATTGTTGTTGAGCAATTTTAACCATTTCTTTTGTTTCAGTAGCAAATGTATCTTCTTTTGCTTGATTAAACATACTAAGTACATTTGGTAAAGCAATAATAACTAAGATAGCTAAGATAGCAATAACTGCTAAAAGTTCAACTAATGTAAAACCTTTCTTATTCATAATAAATCTCACAATCCTTTCTTAATATTTGAATAGAATGTTTATCTTCTATCCTTATAAATTAATTATAAATTATTAGAAATTATAAGTCAATAAGTTTTATAAAGACAAATAAAAAAGCCCGTAGGACTCATTTATTATAAATTAATTCTTACCGTTATTTTTAACTTTAGTAGCATCGTATACACTAACAGTTACATCTTTACCAGATGCATCTTTTTCTGTATAAGGTAAATGATAAGCATAAGTACCATCATCAGCAAATACAGTTGCAACTTGTCCATCAGCTTTATTAAATGTAACAATAAAACTCTTTAAGTTTCCTGCTTCTTTGTTAATTTTACAATACTTTACAACTTCAGTTGTAGGATTTCCATCATCATCAACTCCATATTCTGGACCATCACTTGATGTACAATTTTTAACTGCGATAGCATCATCATTAGCATTCTTAGAACCTTCAACAGCATAATAAGTCCACTTACCAAAAGTAGCTAAATATTGTTGTTGAGCAATTTTAACCATTTCTTTTGTTTCAGTAGCAAATGTATCTTCT
>CAKOKV010000107.1 GCA_934095805.1 uncultured Bacilli bacterium
TTGCAAGTGGTGTAGGTAAAATTGCTCTTAGTTTAATATTAGGATTTTATATATTATTTGATTTTGATAAGTTTACTGATAGTTTTATTAAATTATTTCCAAAAGGTAGTAGAAAAGAAGTAAAGTATTTACTTGAAAAATTAGATGATTCTCTATATTCATTTGTGAGTGGTACATTATGGTTATCATTACTATTATTTGTTGTATCTGTTATAGGTTTCTCAATAATAGGATTAAAGGCACCAATATTAGTTGCATTTATATGTGTTGTTACTAATTTAATACCATATATTGGTCCATACATGGGAGCTGCAGTAGCTGGTGCAATTGGTTTTGCTCAAAGTAGTTTAATAGGTGTATTAACTCTTGTATTTATATTAATTACTCAAACTATTGATGGTAATGTACTTCAACCACTTGTTATGAGTAAAAAGATGAATTTAAGTCCAATAACTATTATTTTATCATTATTAATATTTGAATATTTATTTGGAATAATTGGTATGATTATAGCTACACCAGTAGTGGCTTTACTTAAAATTATTTATGTATTCTTTGATGAAAAATATGATTTCTTTGGTTATAGAGAAAGAAATAATAGTGAAGATTAAAATAGTTCTTTAAGGAACTATTTTTCATTGACTTTAATACCTTTATGATATAAAATTAAATCATAATAGGAGGAGTTATGAAAAAGGTTGTGATTAAGGAATTTGACAGAACATTATTAGGTATTGATCTTATGCTTTATTGTTTTTTTGTAGTTATTGGTTATATAATGTTACAAATACCTGAAATAAGTGTATTAAGACCAATCGAATATGCATCACCACTTTTCTATATGTTTGCATTTATGTCATTAGTAGCATATTTTGTTAACAGAAGAAGTGATGATTATGAGTTCTTATTTTTCGGACTTATTAATGTAGTGGTTGGTACATATGTACTTGTTAATGAATACTTTTCAGACAGCTGTTTTATTGTTGGTAATGCTGTATTACTTTATGCAATTGCTAATGTATTGAACAAAGGTTATAACACTAAGAGATTAATGGATCAATGTGATGTTAATTTTTATGTTAAATTATCAATTACAGTATTACTAACATTATTAAGTTTATTAGTTTTATCTGATTTATTTAATTCTGAAGCTGTTTCTGGTATGGTTCTTGGATATTATTTTATGGGCTTTGGATTAATTAGTTTATTTGAACCATTATTAATGATAATTACTAAGAATCCACAAGTTGAAACATATTTAGTTTCTTTAAATGAAAGTGAAAAAGATAAAACAAAAGAAAAGAAAGCTACTAAAAAAACAGCTATTAAAGAAATTAAAAAGAAAAAACCAGTAAAAAAAAGTAGTACAAAAACTACTGGTAAAAAGGAAGAATAATTAAAGACTTTTTAGTCTTTTTTTATTTGGTGTTTCATATAAATTATTGAGGTGAAAAACATGGATATAATTAAAGTATCAAGTAAAAGTATTTCTCAAAAGGTTGCTGGTAGTATTGCTAATTCTTTTAGAGAGGGTGCTAAGGAAGTAGAAATACAGACAGTAGGAGCAGGAGCAGTTAATCAAGCAATTAAAGCTATTTCGATTGCAAGAGGTTTTGTTGCTCCACTAGGACTTAATTTAATTTGTACCCCGGCATTTTATGATGTAATAATAGATGGAAAAGAAAAAACAGCAATTAAATTATTAGTTGAAAGTAAATAAGCAAGTAATTGCTTTTTATTTTTTTTTGTAATATAATTTATTTAGATTATAGGAGAATACATATGAAGATAGACAAAAAATATATCATAATTGGTGTTTGTATCTTAATAGGTGGTGTTTTAACAGCGGCTCTTGCTTTTATAGGTCCAGAGATTATAACAAATGGAAATATAAATCCTAATAATGTAGTAACTGGTAATTTAAGTTTAAAAGTAACAGATACAAGTGTAAGCATAGATAATATGGCTCCTATTAGAAGTAGTAGTTATGAAACATCAGCTTATAAAAAAGAGTTTACAATTAGTAGCAGTGAAAGCACATTAAATGGATGTATGAAACTATATTTAAATTTTACAAGTATATCTGATCAATTAAAGAGTGAATATTTAGTGTATAAATTAGAATCAAGCACAGGAAATGTAAGTGAAGGTTCATTTGATAAGATAGAAAATAATAAGTTATTAATATTTGATAGTGATTTTATAGAAGCTGGAAAGAATGTAACATATAACTTATACATATGGTTGAGATATGTTGAGGATCCAAGTATTAATTTAAAAGATTTACTTGGTACTAGTATGAATGCATATGTATCAGTAAGTGGAAGTGATACTAAGGAATCATCTAGTTGTATATTTGATGATACAAATAAGATTAGTTATGTTGTTACATTAATGAATGATGATGATAAAACAGTATTAGAAAGTAGAAAAGTAAAATCTGGTTCAAAACTAGGAACTATATCTGTAAATGGTAAATATTATACTAAGGTAAATGGAGAAGGAAATGAATATACAAGTGAATCTATTATAGATAATGACATTATGTTATATGTTATGATGGAACCAAATTCATTTAGTACAGATAGTTGGAAAACTATAATAAATGCTGTAAGAAATAATAATATAAGTAAGTATAATCTTGGAGATACGAAAGAGATAGATTTAGGTGATTATGGAACTCATACGGTAAGAGTAGCAAATACAACAACACCGACTGAATGTTCAACAGAAGGTTTCTCACAAACTGCTTGTGGATTTGTAATTGAATTTGCAGATATTATAACAACACATTATATGAATCCATCAGGGACATATAAAGGAAAAACTTATAATAATGGATGGAATGTTGGTGGATGGCCAGCAAGTAGTATGTATACATTTGTAAACAATGATATATTCAATACATTGCCAAGTGATTTAAGAAGTGTAATAATAGATACAATTGTTGTATCTAGTCATGGAAGCAGTGATACAGATAATTTTATATCAACAGATAAGCTATATTTATTATCTGGAAAAGAAATATATGAAGACTTTGCGGATGAGAAAGATACATCAAAAGATTTAACGAGACAACTAGATTATTACAAACAAGAAGGAGTTAATACAAGTAAATATGAAAAAGTAGCAAAAATGTATGGAAAAACTGCATTAGATTGGTGGTTTCGCTCTGCTGGTAGATATGATGGCTGTTTTTATTGTGCAAATAGAACTGGTAAGCTGTATAATAATATTTATGCTATTAGTAATATCGGTGTTTCGCCAGCATTTAGAATAGGATAGTTTATTATAAAATAAATATGTATTGGAAAGGAAAATTATGAAAGATACTTTAATGCAGTTAAAGGAAGTTCATAGTGGTTCAGTTTTAATAATACTTTGTGGTAGTAGTATAAGAGTGTATGATGAAGATGCTAATATAGTTGAATATGTTAGTCATGTTATTGGTAAAGAAAATGTTATAGTTCTTAAATTTAAATATTTAAATAAGCTAATGAAAAGACTTAGAGATCATCATATAAGTTATGTTGTTCTTGATTCTTCTAATAATTATAGTTTATATGAATATTATTATACTGAGTTAAATAATTATTCTAAATATTTAAAAAGAAGTAAGAATTATAATTTTATTCGTAAAGTATTTATTAAAATATATAATGCAATATTTGGTATAACAATTAATAATTAACTTTTTGGTTAATTATTTTTTTGTAAATGAGTATTAAAAATATAGAAATAGAATATTAAATAGTGTATAATTATTTTTATGAATAGAGGTGAGTTTAGGTGTTAGATACGATATTTACTTATGCTACTAAAATATTAGATTTACTAATATTATGGTTTATTATATATAAATTATTTAAGTATGCTAGAAATAATTTTAAACTAACATTGATATTAAAAGGTATTATAATTATTGCAGTATTGAAATTTGTAAGTGATAAAATACATTTGAATGCTGTTGGTATAATTTTAGAATATGTTATTTCTTGGGGACCACTTGCGGTTATTATTATATTCCAACCTGAGATTAGAAATGTACTTGAAAGTATTGGTAGAAGTCAATTACTTGGAAGACATAAAACATTAACAG
>CAKOKV010000108.1 GCA_934095805.1 uncultured Bacilli bacterium
ATCTCATTTCATTTATATATCCATGAGCTCCAAGACCAAATCCATAATATTCTTCATTATCCCAATATGTTAAATTATGTTTACTTTCAAATCCAGGAATAGCAAAGTTACTAACTTCATAATGATGAAACTCTTTCTTTTTAAGTTTCTTACAAATATATTTATAAGAATTAAAATCAAGTTGTTCACTCACAGGTTCAGTTTTATTATTATAAAGTACAGTGTGTTCTTCAATTATTAATGAATAAGTACTAATATGAGGAACACCAAGTTTTAACATATTTTTAAGATCACTCTTTAAAACATGCATAGTATCTTTACTAGTCGCATATATCAAATCAACATTAATATTATCAAATCCATATTTTTTAACTAATGATATATTATTAAATATTTCTTTTTTATTATGATTTCTATTCAAATATTTAAGTTTTTCTTTATTGAAACTCTCTACTCCAATACTAATTCTATTAACATTATTTTCTTTTAAAATGCTAAGTAATTCTTCATTAATATCATCAATATTACATTCAAAAGTAAATTCAAATTCACTACTTCTTTTAAACTTATTAATTATTCTAAATAGTTTATTTAAATTATCACTATCAAGTGACGATGGAGTACCACCACCCACATATATAGTTTTAACAGTATCTCCTTCATAATACATATCTATTTCTTTTTCCAAATAATCTAAGTATATACTAGAAAGTTCCTTATTATAATACATCTTACAAAAATCACAATAAGAGCAAATACTTTTACAAAATGGAATATGTATATATACACTTCTCATAATTATTACCTCATATATATTATAACAAGAATAATTATAAAAAAAAAGATAATCATTTTAGAATATCAATTATTATTTAACTAACTCTAATGTTTTAACATATTTATAATCGCCTAAGATTACATCATCAGGAATAACCCTTACAATCTTACCATCATAACCAAGTTTATGAGACCAGGTTCCATCTTTATTTTCTCTTAAAAAATGAAAATCATCTAAAGACTTATAAAAAGCAATTTTATAACCATTATGTTTAGTTTCTTCATCAATATCACTATCATAATAAGATATATCTAAAAACTCTAAATCATCCTTTAAATTAGTTATACAATCGCCTACATCATTAGAATATTCATTACCTGCTAAAAAGCCAACATCATGAGAAAAAGCAAACTTACTTTTAGAATTATAACTATCATTAAATACATCAGGTGTTGGTATCATTAAAGCATAACAATAACAGTTTCCATTTAAATAAAAATGATTATCCCTATAAAAATCAGGAACCTTTTTACTTACTTTAATATATTCCTTTATAAACTCTCTATATAACTTTAATAATTCTAGTTTACTCATATATGTAGAATTAGCCATAGCATTATATAAACCAATCAATTTTATATAATCTTTTATCATGGTTTCTTCCTCAACACTGGTTTAACTATTTCAAGAGTCTTAACATGCTCATATTCATCAAATAAATACTTAGATGGCTTATCTATTCTTTCAACTAAATCACTAAATCCAAGCTTATGTGACCATGTTCCATCTTCATTTTGTCTTAGGAAATGAAAATCATCTGATGACTCATATAAAGATATTTTATATCCACCATGTTCATTAGGAATATCATAATCAGTTTCAAAATATTTTACTCCAAGAGTATCTAAATCACTTTCTAAATCACCAACATAAGTCTTATGATTAGTAAAAAATGAATGCATAAGACCAATATTATATGGAAAGAAAATAAGACATTTTTCATTAAAAAGTTTAGCAAATATTGAAGGACATCTAAATCCTAAAGCATAACAATAACAGTTACCATATGGATAAAGGTCTTTGTCATAATCAAAGCTAGGATGATTAGTACTAGTCATCATACATAACTTTAAATAATCCCTATAAAGCTTATAAATATCACTACCTCTAAAAGAATCACTATCCTCACTTAATTTTCTATATATATCACATATTTCTCTATTGATATCTTCGTAACTCTTTTCCATATCTTTTTCCCCCTTAAAAGTGTTATATATTATAACAAACCAGATATAAAAAGACAATAAAAAAATCGCCGAAGCGATATTTTTCATAATGGTGTCCTCGAGGCGATTCGAACGCCTGACCGACGGCTTAGAAGGCATAAAAATATATTAAGGTCATATTAATTTTTTACTTATATTACTGGTTTATAATTAAATAGTAAATTAAGATGTGTCATAAAAATAAATAAAAATTAAAAAACTCAAAAAAATAATGACTAAAACTGTAAATGTTTGCTTGTTTTTATTAGGTCTATGTGGTATCATCTAGTGTATAAGCGATCGCGGTCTAGAACAAATAAAAAATCATGTTCTAAAAACATAACTTCTTATATTAGGTAGTTAGCACCTACCTAGAACTAGAGAATAATAATGTTTATTCAAAAAATACAAAAATATAAAACTAATTTACTCCTATTCTCTATTTATATACTAACACAAAAATCATTTTTGTGTTAATGGTTATATTAGCAGAATAATGTATATTAGTTAATCATATGAAAGGAATAAAATGAAAAGTATTGATATTAAAATTCAAAATAAATATGGTAATTATATATACAAGATAATTAAACATTTTAATACAAATGGATTCAAATGGAACTTATTTGACGATGAGGTGTATGATAGGAATGGAGGCTATTTTTTTGAAAAAAACATTTATAATGATATTGATTTAAAGAAAAAAATAAATTCTGAAGCCTATTATATTGTTTCGATGAAGTTGATAGGTAAAAACTTAAATGGTGATTATATAACTATTATAGTTTCGGATTGCGTTTTTGTCAGCATTGAATCAAACATGTTAGCATTAGATGATATTGAAAAAAATTGTAATAATATTATAGATGATTTAGATATATGAATATAATTGGCGTTATTTATAAATATTGGGTGGAGTTTTTTATGACATTGTTATCCACTCTTTTTATTTGCATAATTGAAAAATTAAAGTAGTTACTGTGAAATACCTCTATATAATTGAAAGAGATGTAATATTAATGAAAAATGACAAGTTAAATGAAATGTATTCAATAATTGCAAAAGAATTAGCAATTAGTTCTGCTGTTTTTGATGATGCTACAACTAGCTATAAAGCTGTTGATGAATACTTAAATAATAATTTAGGATATGAAGTAGATATATATCCACAAGGAGCAATGGAAAAGAACTTAAAAAATTATTAATGGATTTAGTACGGAATATTATTTAGAAGATTCAAATATTTTCTTAGAAAAGAATGATAATTATACTTTATTCTTTATTAGAGAATTTGATAATTCTTTGGTTGGATTTAAATATAATAATAATTTATATTATTATGTAAAAGATGCATTTGATTCAATTATCGGAATATTAGATACTTCAAATAATATTGTTGCAAAATATAAATATGATACTTGGAATAATATCTTGAGTATGCTTGAAGATAATGATAATGATGTAAGTAATAATATGAGTCATATTGCAAATATTAATCCATTTAGATATAGAGGCTATTATTATGATAAAGAAACAGAAATGTATTATTTGGGATATAGATGTTATAACCCTCGTATTCGCAGATTTATTAGCACTGATAATGCAATTTATGATGATGTTATAGGTGGAAATCTTTATGTTTATTATTACAACAATCCTGTTTCAAAAAAGATGAAGATGGAAGATTTGGACTATTTGCGATTACATTAACTTGTGGTATAATAAAAGCAGGTTCAAAATATGTTTTGAGTAAAATAGAAGGAGAAGATTATACATTCCAAGATGGATATAATAATTTTGAAGAACCAAAAGAGGTAGTAAATATTAATGCACCAATGTGTGGTTTGCATGATGATAGACATTATTTAAGAAATGAGGAGGAATAAATAATGAATAATAAAAAAAATGAAAGAATAATAAAAAGAAGAGAATTTATTTTAAAATTCTTATATTATTTTTCATTTTTTAGTGTACTATTAGCATTTATCATTGG
>CAKOKV010000109.1 GCA_934095805.1 uncultured Bacilli bacterium
GAGACTGGCTCTATGAAATCACACCAACCTATATAAGATAGGTGGTAAGCCCAGATGGATGAGGATAACTTATATATACCTAGGTTACCCTAGGTATTTTTCTTTTTAAGGTAATTGTAATCTTAGAAGGAGGAATGATTATATGAGATTATTTAGTAATGAAATTGTTTTTAGGGGACATCCTGATAAGGTATGTGATCAAATTAGTGATGCACTTCTTGATGAATATTTAAAAGGTGATAAGAAAAGTAGATGTGCGATTGAAACAGTTGGTGGTAAAGGAAAAATATTTATAACCGGTGAAGTTACTTCTAATAGTAAAGTAGATATTGAAAGAATAGTTAATTCTGTTTTAAAAGATGTTGGTTATAATGAAAAGTATGAAATAATTAATAATATTGGAGTTCAAAGTAGTGATATAGCTCTTGGTACTAATGATATGGTTTCTGGTGCTGGGGATCAAGGTATGATGTTTGGTTATGCAGTTAATGATAACTCTTACTATTTGCCAACAGCAATGGTTATTCTTAAAGAGTTAAGCATTAAATATGATGAATTAAGAAAAAAAGATTCTAGATTTAAAAGTGATGGTAAAGCTCAAATAACTGGATATTATGATGATGATATGAAGTTATTAAAAATTAAAACTTTTACTATAAGTTATCAAAATACTGAAAAAGAGAGAGATAAAACTGATAAAATAATTAAAGATATAGTAGATAATATTTGTTCAAAATATAATATAGAGGTTTTGGAATATTTAATAAATCCAACTGGTAGATTTGAAATTGGTGGTTTTGCTGGTGATGCTGGTCTTACTGGTAGAAAAATTGTAGTTGATTCTTATCAAGGATTTGCTCCTGTTGGTGGTGGTGCATTTAGTGGTAAAGATCCATCAAAAGTTGATAGAAGTGCTGCATATAAAGCAAGAGAAATAGCTGTTTATTACTTAAAGAAATATAATCTTAAATGGTGTAAAGTTCAACTTAGTTATGCAATTGGTATTAGAAAACCTCTTGCTATATATATTGATAGTGATAAAGGTAATTTAAAAGATGAAGTAACTATTTCTTCATATTCTTCTTTATATGAAGAGTGTGAACCAAAAAATATTATTAATGATCTAAATCTTTTAAATAAATGTTATTATGAAACTAGTATGTTTGGTCATTTTTAAAATGTATTATAATGTAAAGTTTTGTAACATATATTGATATATTAAAATATATATGGTATATTATAAATAACCTAGATGATAGATATAGCTTTATAAACCGGCTATGTAATACTATAGGGGGATTAATTAGTATATGGTGTTGAATATTGCATTTTAATGCAAGATCCCGAGTATATTATGTATCCTACCACCTCGTGCGAATCGCGAGTTTTATTACACTATATTTTCACTGGGTTTTATTTTGCAAAAATATATATTTATGATAAATTTTGATTTATTTTCTATTCTTTGATATAATACTACTTGCTTATGGGAGGCAATTTATGAATCTTGTTAGACTCGAAAGTTTAGTAGGGGAAGAGAATATAGAAAAGATAAGAAAACTTAAGGTCCTTGTCTTAGGACTTGGAGGAGTTGGTGGTTACACAGTCGAATCACTTGTTAGATGTGGTGTTGAAAATATAACACTTGTAGATAGTGATATTATTAAACCAAGTAATATTAATAGACAAATTATTACTACAAGTAAAAATATAAACAAATATAAAACAAGAGAATGGAAAAAGAGAATAAAACTTATAAATAAAAATGCTATTGTTAATATTATTAATGTTCATATAACTGAAGATAATATAGAGTGTTTATTTGGTAGTGATTATGATTATATTATTGATGCTTGTGATACCACTAAGGTAAAAGTAAAATTAATTATTGAATGTCATAATAGAAATATTAAACTTGTTTCTTCTATGGGAACTGCTAATAAACTTGATGCTACTAAAGTGTATATTACTACTCTTGATAAAACTCACAGTGATCCTCTTGCTAAGAAGATTAGACATGAACTTGGAAAGTATAGGGAATATATGAGTGATGTTACTGTTGTTACTTCAAGCGAAAAAGCTATTAATAATACAATGCTTGGCTCAACCGCATTTGTTCCTGGAACTGCTGGACTTTTTATAACAAATTATATAATAAAAGATGTAACTGGCATGTAGCTACATCTTTTTTGCTATTAATTTTAAGCTTAATCCTTCATTATCAAGTTCTTCTTCTGTTGTAGAAAGTGGCTCGTGACCTTTTAAAAATGAATTTATATATACATTTCCACTTATTGATTGAAAATCTTTTCTTCTATATCCTGTTTTAGTATTATAAAATGAGTCTCCATATATTCTAGCTATATTTTCATCTAGTATATGATATCCATTAATTAATAATTTTTGTATTTCAGTTTTATCTTCTTCATTTATGAAATATCCAGGAGAAGGTGTTCTTAGTATTTTACTGTTATACAGGATATATCCTTTTTTATCATCTATGAAGAATTGTCTATATGTTGGATCTATTAAATATGGTACATTTATACCATTTACATTAAATATTGCGATAAGAAATGAATGTCCTTCTATATCTTCTGTTATTACATTTTGTGTCATACAAGGATGAACTTCAACTTCTAAACTATTTAAGTAATGTGTTATTATAGCTTGAGCTTTATCACATTTAAATTGAAAACTAAAATTATTAATATTACTTGTAAATTTGCATCTTGTTTCATAGCATATATAGTCTAAAAACATATTAATTTCTTCTTCAGTTAATGGTTCTTTTAATAATGTTTTTTGTTCTAGTATTTCTATTATTTGTGGATCAATATTTACTGTTTTTGGTGTTGATTCTATTATGTAATTCATTGTTTCACCTTTATACTGTTATTAAATTTATACATTTCTGTTTCATATTTATTTCTTCTTGGAGTGTAATATTTTCTTCCTTTTAATTCTTTTGGCATATATTCTTGATCTACCCAATAATTTGGATAATTATGTGGGTATTTATAGTTTGGACTAGTTGTTCTTATATGCTCTGGTATTCTACCAACTGATATTGTATTTATATCATTTACCGCAGCATTTATTGCCATATCTGCTGAATTACTTTTAGGACTTAAAGCCATATCTATTACAGCACAACTAAGTGGCTTATATAATTCAGGAAATCCAATTCTTTCACTTGTTTCAATTGCTGATAATACCTTCATTCCCATAGTTGGATTTGCAAGGCCAATATCTTCGTATGCTATTACAAGCATTCTTCTATAAATAATATCATAATCACCACTTACAATTAATCTTGCTAAATAGTGAAGGGCAGCATCTACATCACTACCTCTAATACTTTTTTGAAAAGCTGAAAGCATATCATAATATCCATCTTCATTTTTATCAGCAAAAAATGATGGAGTATTGTGTGTTAACTTTATATTATCTATTGTTATTTCTTTATTATATCCATAGTAACAAAATTCGATTAAATTGTATGCAAATCTTATATCACCATTTGAAACACTTGCTATATATTTAATAGTTTTATTATCCATTTTAACATCTGGAAGTACTTCTTTTACTTTTTTAATTCCTTTTTCAATATCACTTTCACTTAATGGTTTAAGTTCTATTAGGCTACATCTACTTCTTATAGCTTGATTTAGTGAATGATATGGATTCGAATTAGTAAGACCTATTAATGTGATAAGACCACTTTCTAAATAAGATAATAGTATATCTTGTTTGTCTTTATTCATTCTATGTATTTCGTCTACTATTAAAATAAGTCCATTATACATTTTTGCTTCTTCTATAACAATTTCAAAGTCTTTTTTTGAGTTAACTGTTGCATTAAGCATTCTATATCTCATATTAAATTCATTCATTAATGCTAGTGCAATTGTAGTTTTACCACATCCACTAGATCCATAAAATATTATATTAAATAATTTCTTTTCTTTTACTAGGTTACTTAGTACTTTGCCTTTGCCAATTATGTGTGTTTGTCCAAGAACATCCTTTAA
>CAKOKV010000110.1 GCA_934095805.1 uncultured Bacilli bacterium
GGACTATTGTGTCCACTCTCCGCTTGTCAACTGTATTATAACATAATTAATTATATGTTACAAGAAAAACTTTATTACTTGGTATATTGTGTTATTTTTTATGAATTTTTAATTGAAATATATTTTGATATTTGTTAGTATAGTGAGTTAAGAGGTAATGATATGAAAAATGAACTTGTTTTTAAGAGCTTAAATAGTGAAACTAAGGAATACTTATCTGTTGTATATTCTATAATGGATTATTTAAATAATTGTAATCCTAGTATTCCTGTAACTAATAGTAATGGTGAAACTATTTATGTTGCTGTTACTGAAGGAAATTGTATAACTGGTCTTGCTTTTTTCTTAGCAGGATTATATGTAGATGGACCTACAAAAGAATTTTTTAATTCTAGAGATATTACTTTTGAAAAATGCTTTAGTTATATTAATAATGATAATAATACAGAATTTAAATTAATTGGAGATGATTTATTTAATAATGAAGCTTTTGGTCTTATTAATTTAGGCAGTTATTTAGGTACTATTTCTACTCAAATAAAAGATGATTATTATCTTACTGATAAAGATTTTTCTATTAATGATATTGAAGGTTACCAAATATTTGACTACTCTATGGTATTTTATACTGATATAGTTGATGATTTAATGTATGAAATGTTTGGCATTGATGACTTTTTTAAGAGTGAATTATTTGACGATTATCAAACTACTAGAGAAGGAATTTATGCTAATATGGCGAAGGAAAGATATGATGTTGATATATTTAAAACAAGAGATGAAATTATTTGGGAATTTGATTTTAAAAAATTCAAATTAATACATGATAATGGTTATACTTATTTATTTACTCCTGATAAGAGTGATGCTAAAGTTAAAGTCTTAGGTGAAGATGATGATACTATTGATATTAATAATGTTGAAATATTAAGAATAAATGGTAAAAGTATAGATTTTGATTATTTTAATAGTATTCTTTCTTTAAATGATAATGATGTTATTGAACTTACTATACTTGATAATGAGGACAATGAAAGAATTTTTGCTACTAAAAAAGGGGAATTGTTTGAAAAAGTGGAAGATAAAAAAGAAACTAAAAAAACAACTAATTTAGATAAATATGGTGAAGATTTAACTAAGCTTAATTATCTTAGTGATCCTAGTGTTGGTAGAGATGATGATATAAGAAGAATTGAACAAGTTTTATTATATCCAGAAAGAGATAAAAGTATTATTATAACTGGTGAATCTGGTGTTGGTAAAACTGCTCTTGTAAGAGGTCTTGCTTATAGAATTAAAAATGGAAATGTACCTTCTAAACTTAAAGATTTAAGAATATATAGTATTGATAATGCTACTATGGTTGCTGGTACTAAATATGTAGGTATGCTTGAAGAAAAAATGAAAAATATTCTTGATGAAGCAAGTGGAGATAAAGATATAATACTATTTATTGATGAAATACATCAAATAATATCTGGTGGTGCTACTGAAAATAGTAATAATTCTGTTGCTGAAATATTAAAACCATATTTAGATGTTGGTAAAGTTAGAGTTATTGGTGCTACTACTACTGAAGATTATATGGAAACTATAAGTAGTAATCCTGCTTTTAAAACTAGATTTAAGAGAATTGATATAAAAGAACCTACTAATGATACTATGTATACTATTCTTGATAATTTAATTGATACATATAATGAAGTTAGTGGTATAGTTCTTGATCCTGATTATACTAATAGAGCTAATATTATTAAATCATTGCTTGATGTTACTAAGAAGTCTTGTAGAGATTATAAAGATCCTGCTAACAATCCAAGACTTGTTATTGATATTTTAAAAGAAGCTTATGCTATTGCAGCTATTAATGATAGACATGAAGTTACAATGGATGATATTAAACTTGCGGTTAGTGATGAGGAAAGAATTTATAAATCTGCTAGAGATAGATATTCTACTATTTATGGTAGAGAAACTCAAAAACCAAAAGGTATTGTTCTTGAATTTAAACCTAAAAAATATTAAACAGCTTTTATAGTTGTTTTTATATTGACAAACGGTTGTTTGTTATTTATTATATAGATATATGAATGAAAGAAATATTATAAGTATTGATTTAAAAAGTTTTTTTGCATCATGTGAATGTGTTGAAAGAGGACTTGATCCTTATAAAACTCCACTTGTTGTTGCGGATACTGATAGAGGTGATAAAGCTATGTCTCTTGCTGTTTCACCCTATCTTAGAAATCGTGGAGTTAAATCTAGATGCAGAGTTTTTGAAATACCTAAAAATCTAAATATAATGTTTGTTAAACCAAGAATTAAACTATATCAAGAATATAGTAAGAAAGTATTTGATATATATAAAAGTTTTATAAGTGAAGAAGATATCCATTTTTATTCTATTGATGAAGTATTTATGGATGTTACTGATTATTTAAAATATTATAGAAAAACTGATACTGAACTTGCATTATTAATAATGAAAACAGTATATGAGAAAACCGGACTTACTACTACTGCTGGTATTGGTCCAAATGTATTACTTGCTAAAATAGCTATGGATATTGAAGCAAAACATAATAAGAATTGCTTATCTAAATGGACATATAAAGATGTTGAATCTAAACTTTGGAATATAACTCCTCTTACTAAGGTTTGGGGGATTGGAAAAAATACTGAAAAAAAGCTTAACAATTTAGGCATTTATAAAGTTGGTGATATTAATAAATATCCAAGAAGTTTCTATATAAAAAGATTCGGTACTGTTATGGGAAATGATATTTTTGATAAAGCTAATGGTATATATTTTCCAACTATTAAAGAATTAAATTCAAGAATTAAAGAAAAATCTATGAGTATGAGTCAAATATTGTATAGGGATTATAGTATTGATGAGGCTATACTTATTATTAAAGAAATGAATGATATGTTGAATGTTCAACTTAAAGAGAAAAAGCTAACTACTAGACTTATTCATTTATCTGTTTCGTATTCAAGAGATTTATATAAAGGTTTTAATGATACTACTTTATTAAATACGGAAGAAGATAATGGTGAAAAAATATTTGATACTCTTAAATATATGTATTATAAAAACATTGAAGATTTACCTATTAGAAAAGTTGGTATCGCCTACTCTAAACTAACTGATAAAGGTGCTACACAGCTTAGTTTATTTGATAAAAACGAAGTACCAACTGATGAATATAATAAGATAATTGATAAGATCACTTCTAAATATGGAAATACTTCTATATTAAGAGCTTCTTCTCTTCTTAAATCATCTACAATTAAAAATAGAGAAAGATATAAAAACACTATTTAATCTTTCTCTTTTCATTTATAACTTTTCTATAATATGGCATAAAACTTATACCATTTTTTAAATAATTTGGTAATTGTGCATCTATATAATCTTTCCATACACTAGCACTTACTAAATATACCATTGTATTTGATATTGTAAAATTCCATTGTATTTCTTTTATTTCATCTAATGCTAATGCACATGTTTTAGCGGTATTAATAATTTTATCAAATAATGGTATTTCTATATTATTTAGTTTCTCATTTGTTTCTGGATGTTTCTCATATATATTTTCTTTTTCATCTATAAAATCATATGTTGCTTTTCCTGTTTTTATATCAATCTTACTACTTATAGTTTTGTCTTTTAAAAACATCTTTATTTCTGCATATAATATGTCTATTGTATCTTTTCTATATACTGTTACTATACTTATAACAGTTAAATTATTTTTATTTATTTTATCTAATACTCTATTTTGTTTATGAGTTGCTTCCATATAATAAAGTTTATTATTATTTATTTTATCTAATATGAATGCTGGACTTCTATAATCATTTAAATTAAACATCATAGTTCTTTCTTCATCTGGTGATTCACATCTACATGTTATTTC
>CAKOKV010000111.1 GCA_934095805.1 uncultured Bacilli bacterium
GTATATTATTGAAGAATGTAGAAAACAAGTTAAAATTGTTGAAACTGGTGTTTTTGGTGCTGATATGAAAGTTGGTTTAGTAAATGATGGACCAGTTACAATAATATTGGAAAAAATTTAAGAGAGATAATTAAAAAGAGTATTTAATTATTTAGTTTGAATAATATTAAAATTTAAACTAAATAAATTTGTGATTTTTATAATATATGTTATAATAAATTTAGGTGAGAAAAGTGGTAGAAAAAGAAAAAATTAAAAAACTAGTAAAAGAAGTTGTAGATAAAAATAAATTGCAGAACTGTTTCATTCCAATTATAGAAGAATTTTTCTTTAGATTAGTTGACCAATTAGACTGGAATGATGAAGAATTAAATAATGCTATTAAAAGATATGAAAAAGTAAAAAATATTAAATTTGAAAATTTTTATAAAATAAGGGCAGGGAGACCTTTTATAAAATATAAAGAAAAAAGTGCATATACTGTATACAGATTATATAATGGAAAAATGTCTATACGTTTTGATGTAGATGATTTAGAAGGTATATTAGAATTTGATAAAGAAAAAATAGAAAACTTTATAAGTAATGCTATGCATGAGCAAGGTCATTCTATTCAATATTCAAAAAAAGAAAACAAATTCAATAGTGGTTTTTCTGAAAATAAAATAATCAACAAATATGGAATTAAGAGAATTTCTTCAAGGGATTGCATAATAAATGAGTTTGCCGAAGTAATTAATACATCTAGGTTAAAAAATGGAAATATTGAAAATGATAAATATTTTGGATATGAGGCGATTCAAACTGCAGGAAAAATTATATTAAATTCACTTGGAATAAGTGAGATACAATTAGCTGATTTGCAATTCAAACCAAATGCAAGAGAAGAATACGAAAATCTTATTGCAAATAATCTTGGAAGAATTTCTTCTGAAATGTATAGGGATAGCTTTGGAAAAATTCTAGATGCAATATATATTTTTTCCATAGATACTATATATGATGAGGAAGAGGACATATTTATATTTTCGAATAATGAAAAACAAAGACAAAATCTTATCTTACAAATTGATTCGTTACAAACTTTATCTAAAGATTTATTTGAAAAGAGATTTTATGACATTATAAGAAATTCTGATAATGCTTTAAAAGATTTGGCAAAATTAAGTATAGAGCAAGGTCATGCAGAGAGTGAACTAGCGTTGTTATTTGACGAATTTAATATAGAAAGTTCTGAATTAAAAATAAATGAAAGTAAGGATATACATACTATGTTATCAGCACTAGGATATGATGATAAATACTTAGAGGAACTTTATGATATAGAATGTGATGAATTAATAAAAATGCAGAATCAAAAAGATAAGCAAAAAAAGTATGATAACGAAGAACTAATAGAAAGATTATATCAAAGTTTTTTTAAATATCCTATAAGAAAAGTACCATTAAAAGATATACCAGGAGTTATATTAAGTAAAATTAATGGAAAGAAGAAAAGAAGGGCTTTAAGACAGGAAAAACTGTTAACAGAATCCAATATAATTAATTGTGATAGACATGCAGATTTTGTAAATAAAATTTCTGATTTAGAAGAATATAAAGAAAATAATATAATAGAACAAGACAATTGGATAACAGAGGTTGAAGAGGAAAGGGATAATAGCGATGAGAGTAGCAGAGAAAATTAAAATTAATGGTAAAGAATATATGTGTACACAGATTTTTATTTTTAAAGATATGAGATTATATAGAGTGCATAATGTGCTAGAGAGCGAAGAACTTTTTCTAATAGAAAAAGAGAATGATTATGAGGTTATAACTGATGAAAAATTTTTAAATGAAATTTATAGATTTCTTGAAGTTAAAGATACGGACCAGATTATTAAATATTAAACAAAGATATAAAAAAATATACAATAGTAAAAAATAATTAAAAATGAAAAGTAGTAAATGCAAATAAAAAACCTCGGGAATATTAAAACTTCCGAGGTTTGTATATTTTGCATAAAAAGTATATTATCTCTTTGTAAATTACAAAGGCTGATTTATCAATAAAAAATGGCAATTTTGTATATTATAAGATTATTATATTCTAGATGTAAGTAATGATTAAAAGAATATAAATTATATAAAAAGTTAGTTAAGAATTATTGATTTTATGAAGTATTATGATATAAATAGTTTTAATATTGAAATGGAGTAATGTTCAAATAAATAGTAGGGAGATGAATTGAAAAAATGAAATTTGTAGTTCAAAGAGTAAAAAATGCACAGGTTGATGTGGATAATAAAACAGTTGGAAAAATAGACAATGGATTTTTAGTATTAATTGGTATAACGCATACAGATACTAAAGAAATAGCAGATTATTTAGTAAAAAAATTAATTAATTTAAGAGTTTTTGAAGATGAAAATGGAAAAATGAATAATTCAAAGTACAATCTTTTTATTTCAAAGTGCAAAAATTGCACTTTGGAAGAACAAGCAATTATTAATATATTAAAAGTTAATTCAACGATAACTCAAGAAGAAATAGCAAAACAAATTAATAGTAAGTTATCGAGATGATTACAAGTCGTTATGTACGATAAAATGAACAAATTATGTATAGTTGATAAAAGTAAGAATTTATGTTAAAATAATTAATAGGAAGTATTTTGATTTACTATTTTTATAAAGCAGGAGGAAAAAAATATGCATAATGTGTTCGAGAAGAAAAGTGCGGAGGAACTGCAGGTACAACTATCCGATGGGCGGATAATGCTTTTGGAAGACCTTGTTATGGATTATGAAAAACTTTTGAAGAAGAAATCTTCAAAAAAGAAATCTTCAAAAAAGGTTATATCCGAGAGCAAGAACGACAAGGCAATGACACAAGAACTGAAAGTAGGCGAATGGTTTCGCATTGACAGAGATATTATCGCCAAAAATAGAGAAGAAATTCATCGCAAGTGCAATGAGGCAGGAACTAACGGTAAAGAACTTTGGGAGAGATTCGAAAAGTCGAATAAAATCGCTGATGAGAATCACGACCAATATCCTCGCTTAATTGAAACATATATCTTTGACCATGACTGGGACTACAAAACGGAACAGGAAATGCGAGATATGTGTGAAGATGTAGGTGATGGAATGTGTGATGAGGTTATCTGTGATTTAGAGCTGCAGATGCGAATTTGCAATGGAGAATCTGTGAATGATTTAGTCCAAAAGGCTGATAAACTTCCACATGTAAGAGTTATAAAACTTAGAAATGGAGGAACTGGCAATTTTGGTGGCGGTACTAATAGCAGTTTCGATACTTCACCCGCAGACCTTTACAGGGGCAAATTCTCTCCTAGTTACAAGTACTACGCCTGCACACCATATGCGTTTCGCGGAGTGCCTTCGTAGCACTGAACACTGTTTCGTGTTACTTAAACCGAAACAAAACTAAATTTAAGGGGAGAAATTTCCCCTTAAATTATTTAAAAAGTAGGAAGTAAAGATTTGTGAATAATTTAAGTTTAATACCAAAAATAGAAAAATATATATAATATATGATTATAATATTATTGAAATTACCACGAACTGAAAAATATAGTAGATACAGAAATATTTTCAAAGAATTTGCATACGAATAATGCATAATAATAAATGGATTGACGATAAAAAGTATAAACATAGTAGTTATACAACATTTAAAGTGTATCAACCTATATTTATAGTTGTTATGAAATAAAATGTAGCAAACAATAATAAAAAACCTCGGAAGCATTGAAACTTCTGAGGTTTGATATTTTTGTATAAAAAGCATATTATCTCTTTGAGAATTGTGGAGCTTTTCTTGCTTTTTTAAGACCGTATTTTTTTCTTTCTTTCATACGAGGATCT
>CAKOKV010000112.1 GCA_934095805.1 uncultured Bacilli bacterium
CCTTTAAAGAGTGATCATAAACAGATTCATTAACATGATGATTATAATTTTTTCTCTTTAAAAATTCTTTATTGTTTAATATTTCATCTATATAACTTAAAAATTCTTTATCATATTTCATAAGCATTTCACACAACAATTATAACAAACATTATATAAAAATAGTAATTAAATTAAAAATACATGTAAACATTATATAAAAATAGCAATAAAACATTAAAAATTGTTATAATAATATAAGAATAATTAATTAGAAAGGAATGAGATTATGAAAGTATATTTTACAGAAAAGATTACAAGTGAAAGCTTATTAGAAATCTATAAAAAATTAAATGTTGATTTAAAAGGCAAAGTAGCTGTTAAAGTACATAGTGGAGAAAAAGGAAATCAAAATTATTTAAAACCTTTATTTTATAAAGAACTAATTGATTATGTAAATGGAACAGTTGTAGAGTGTAATACTGCTTATGAAGGAGAAAGAAATACAACAGAAAAACATTTAAAATTATTAGAAAATCATGAATGGACTAAATATTTTAATGTTGATTTATTAGATGAAAAGGAAGAAATAGCATTACCTGTTAATAATCCAAAGCATATAAAAGAAAATTATGTTGGTAAGAATATAGAAAATTATGATTCTATGTTAGTTTTATCACATTTTAAAGGTCATCCAATGGGAGGATATGGAGGAGCACTTAAAAATATATCAATAGGACTTGCATCATCTCACGGAAAAGCTAATATACATGGTGCTGGTAAGCCAGATGAAATGTGGACAGCTGACCATGATTCATTCTTAGAATCAATGGCAGAAGCAGCGAAAACAGTTGTAGATTATGAAAAAGGTAATATGGTATTCATAAATGTTATGGCAAATATGTCAGTAGATTGTGATTGCTGTGCAGTTGCAGAAGATCCTTGTATGAAGGATATAGGAATTCTTGCATCAACTGATCCAGTAGCACTTGATCAAGCTTGCATAGATTTAGTTTATAATAGTAAAGACCCAGGAAAAGATCATTTTATTGAAAGAATTGAATCAAGAAATGGTCTATTAACGATAAAAACAGCAGAAGAAATAGGAGTAGGAACAAGAAAATACGAACTTATAAAAATAGATTAGGAGAATTAATATGAATGGAAAATTAACTTATGTATTTGGACATAAGAACCCAGATACAGATTCAATATGTGGAGCAATAGCATTATCTTATTTAAAAAATAAACTAGGAATGAATACAGTTCCATCGACACTTGGAAACTTAAATAGTGAAACTAAATATGCTCTAGAATATTTTAAAGTTAAAGAACCATATCATCTTAATGATGTTAAACTTCAAATAAAAGATGTAGCATATCATAAAAATTGTTTTATAGATAAAAATGTACCAATTAAAGATGCATTTGACTATATGAATAAATATTCTCTTACGGGTATTCCAGTAGTAGAAAGTAAAAATAAATATTATGGTTATGTATCATTAAAAGAAGTAGCGAGAGAAATAATTGCTGGAGACTTCCATAAAATAAATACATCATATGGAAACTTAATAAATACATTAGATGGTGAGAAAATATTAAAATTTGATAAAGAAATAACTGGAAATGTTTTAGTGGCAACTTATGCAAAGGAAACATTTTTAGAAAAGGTAGATCTTGATGATACATATATAGTAGTAGTCGGAGATAGAAAAACTATATTAGAGTATGCTATTAGAAGTAAAGTAAAATTAATAATATTAATACAATCAGTAGATATTAGTCCAGATTTATTAAAGGAAGCTAGAAAAAATAAAGTTAATATTATTAGAACACCATTATCTTCTTATGAAGTTGGAAAAACAATATCATTTTCAAATTATATAAAAGATATTTTAAGAAAAGAAGAATCTGTAACATTTAATGAACTTGATTATTTAAGTGACTTTATGGAAGCTACTAAAAAACTTAAACATACAAATTATCCAATATTAAATAATAAAAATGAATGTAAAGGTCTTCTTACATTAACAGATACTAATGATGTAGATAAAAAACAAGTAATATTAATTGATCATAATAATTCATCTCAAAGTGTAGATGGACTTGAAGAAGCTGAAATATTAGAAGTAATAGATCATCATAATATTGGTGATATTAATACTAAAAGACCAATTAATTTTAGAAATGCAGGAGTAGGTAGTGTAAATACCATTATTTACGATTTATATAAAGAGAATAATGTAAAAGTACCAAGAGATATAGCTGGACTTATGGCATCAGCTATAATATCAGATACATTGTTACTTACTTCTCCAACAACGACTATAAGAGATATTGATGCACTAACAGAACTATCTAAAATAGCTAAGATAAAATATAAAAAATATGGTACAGAATTATTAAAACAAGGTATGAGTATAAAAGGTCTTACTAATTATGCAATGCTTCATAAAGACTTTAAAACATATAAAGTAAAAGATTCTGTAATAGGAATAGGACAATTATTAACATCTGATTTAAATATAATAGAAAAGAAAATGAATAGTATTGTTAAATATTTAGATGAAGTTTCAATAACTGAAAATATGAGAGTTGTTACACTATTCATAACAGATATATTTGAAAATCAATCTTATTGTATTTATAATACAGCTGCAAAAGAAATAATAAAAAATAGTTTTGATTTAAAAGAAGTATATGAAGGTGTAGCATTAAAAGATATTTTATCAAGAAAAATGCAAATAGCTCCATACTTAATGGATACAATAGAAAAAGAGTAACAATACTCTTTTTATTTGCAGTAACAATAGATTGTATAAAATAACATAAAAATCATAAAAAACATACAATAAAATACAAAATATTGTGATAATTTTAATAAAAACACACAATAAACCATTGAAAAATGTATAAAAATAATGTAAAATATACAATGAAATGAAAAATATTGTATATATTTTTAAAAAATAACAATATAATATAATAGAAAGGAGTATTAATATGGAACCATATAAAGCCAAACTGTTACCCATTCAATATAAACTTGATAGGGAAACTATTAAATTATTAGGACAAGCTAATGATAAGTATGGTCAATACAAGTCATTATTAAAAATGTTTAAATTTGATCAAAGATATTTCTTAGATTCACTTATATTAGGAGAAAGTGTCAGATCTTCTAGAATTGAAGGAACACAAATATCTCAGGATGATATGTATTACATAAATTATTATGAGCAAAATGATAATATACAAGAAGTTATAAACTTAAAAAAGATGCTGGAATATGCTACTGAAAAATTACAAAAAAATAATTTTAGTATTCATATGATAAATTCTATGCATAAAATACTTCTTTCAGGGGTAAGAGGAAAAGATAAATCTCCTGGTGAAATAAGAACAATTCAAAATTATATAGGATTAAAAGGTTTAGGAAAAGAAGGTGCAACTTTTGTACCGCCAGTGCCAGATGAAGTACCAATGTTACTAGATAACTTATTAGAATATATGAATGATATATATGATGATGAAGCATTTATAAAAGTGGCAATATCTCATGTACAATTTGAGTCTATACACCCATACAAAGATGGAAATGGAAGAATGGGTAGAGCACTAATGACATTACAACTTGCAAAAATCAAAAATGACGAACCAATATTATTTTTGTCGGAAATTATAGAACTTTACAAAGCGAGCTATTATAATGCACTAACAGAATGTAGAAATGGCAATGTTGACGGCTTTATAAGATTCTTTTTACAATGTGTAGTAGATCAATGCACTAGAAATATTGGAAGAATTGAAAAGATAAATAAAGTTTATGATGAAGATGAAGAAACAATAAGACAAAATATAAAGGGTAGTGT
>CAKOKV010000113.1 GCA_934095805.1 uncultured Bacilli bacterium
ACATTACTTTAAATGATGAAGAAAATTTAAAAATAAATTATGAAGTAAATGATAATACTTCTGTAATTATAAATGGAAATGGAAACTTTAATAAACCAAATAACTTAGTTGAAATTAAAGTAGGGGATAAAATATATAATATTAATGTCCATAAAACTATAAAGGTATCTTATACAAAAAATAATGAAAAACCAAAAGAAATGAGTGAAGCAAAAAAAGAAATAGTTAAAGTATTAATAATAACTATTTCATCTTCTTTAATATTTTTATTTTATAAATTTATTTCAAAAATTTAGCTACATATTCTTCATAAGTAATATTTTCAGTAAATATTTTAGTTGCAACATCTACCCCGAGATATCTATAATGCCAAGGTTCATATCCAAAACCAGTTATCTTTTCTTTGCCTTCTGGATATCTTTCAATGAAACCATATTTATATGAATTATTTTTAAGCCATTTATATTCGTTAGTATTTTTAAAACTTTCTTCCACAGAATTTATATCAATTGCTAAACCTAATTGATGTTCAGAGTATCCTGGTTTAGCTGAATAAATCAAAGCATGATCAAGTCCGTTTTTCTTAATAGAATTATTAAATAAAGTATCTTGTTTTTCATTAGTTCTAAATCCAGAAATAACATTTAAATTAATGTTATCTTTTTTAGCCTCATCAAACATTTTCTTTAAATCATTATAAATAACTTCTCTTACTTTTTCACCTTTTTTACTATATTCATTATCCAAAGTAACTAAATCATCTATTTCATAATTATCAGGTAATTTATTATATTTATTTACAAGAGTAGTTACATCTAAATAATTATGAAGTGTATTAACATTAGAATAAAAATCATAATCTAAATTCATATTTACATTTAAAATAATATTATCATAAGTCATATTTTGATTCTTATTATAATAGTCTACATATCTACTTATATTTTTAGGTATAAAGTTTAAAGCATTAATATATGAAGAAACATTATTATATTTTTCTTTTAAAAAGTATTCTTTAACATCTATATTACTTATCTTATTTTGAATAATTTCAATATCATTTAAATTGTATCCTAGATGTAATAAATCTTCTTTATAAATATATTCATCACTAGACATTTCTTTTCCTTTAACCTCGCTTTCACTTCCGATAGTATTTATATTTTTAACACATATATATGAACAGTAGAGTATAAAACCACTTACTATTACTAAAATAAAAGTTAAAACAATTTTTTTCACTACTACCACATCCTAAAATTATTATACTATATTTAATGAAGAAATATTATAAAAAGATAGTATATTTACAATAATATTTTAAAATAAAAAAGTAAAAAACTAATCTTTATGATTTTTACTTTTTCTTAATAATTCATCTCTCTTAGAATAAACACAACCACAGTAATCTTGTCTATATAAACCATATTTATGAGATAATTCAATAGAATGTTTATATCCATTTTCTTTTTTAAAGTCAGAATGTAACCATTTTACATTATATTTTTTTTCTAATTGTTCTCCGATTTCATTAATTAATTCTGCATTTTTATATGGACTAACAGATAGTGTAGAACAAAAATAATCATAATTATTTTCTTTAGCTTTTTTAGCAGTCTCTTCTAGTCTTAAGTTAAAACATATAGTACATCTTTCTCCTCTTTCAGGACACATTTCATATCCTTTAACAAGTTCATTATATTTATCATTATCATAATCACAATCTATATAATTGATTTTATTAGGACTTTCAAGCATATTAATTAATTTAATTTGTTCATTTTTCCTTTTTAAATATTCATCTTTTGGAGCAATATTAGGATTATAATATAAAACTGTTATATCAAAATATGGAGCTAAATAAGTTATTACATGAGAACTACAAGGAGCACAACAACTATGTAATAATATTTTTTTAACACCATCTAAATTTTTCAATTCTTCTTTACACTTATTTTCTAGAATTTTACTCATAAATTCACTTCCTAGGCTAGATTATAACACATTTATTTTGTTGATAAAACTTATATAGTTAAAAATTTTAAAAATTAATAATGTAAAAAAACATAAAAAATATAAATATATCTTTTATATTTGTTATAATTATTATGAGGTGAAGGTAATATGGATAAAGAACTACAAAAGGAGTTAAATTTAGAAAAGAAAAGACAACAAAATAATATAGAATTGATTGCTAGTGAAAACTATGTATCAAAAGCTATATTAAAGTTACAAGGAAGTATTTTAACAAATAAATATGCCGAAGGATATCCAGGAAAAAGATATTATGGTGGATGTGAATATATTGATAAAATAGAAAATAAAGCTATAGAATATGCATGTAAATTATTTGGAAGTAAATATGCTAATGTACAACCACATAGTGGAAGTTCTGCGAATATGGCAGTTTATAGAGCATTATTAAATCATGGAGATAAAGTACTTGGAATGTCACTAGCTCAAGGTGGACATTTAACACACGGAAGTAAAGTGAGTTTTAGTGGAATAGATTATGAAATAGTTTCTTATGAACTAGAGCCTAAAACAGAAACATTAGATTATACTGAAATAGAGAAACTAGCATTAAATGAAAAACCAAAGATGATTATAGCAGGATGTAGTGCTTATAGTAGAAAAATAGATTTTAAAAAATTTAGAGAAATAGCTGATAAATGTGGAGCATATTTAATGGTAGATATGGCACATATAGCAGGATTAGTAGCAGCTAATCTTCATATGAATCCAGTACCTTATGCAGATGTAGTTACTTCTACCACTCATAAGACATTAAGGGGTCCAAGAGGTGGATTAATATTAACAAATAATGAAGATATCATAAAGAAAATAAATAAAGTAGTATTCCCAGGAATACAAGGAGGACCTTTAATGCATGTCATCGCAGCTAAAGCACAATGCTTTTATGAAGCACTTCAGCCAGAATTTAAAGAATATGCTAAAAATGTTATTAAAAATGCACAAGCAATGTCAGAAGAATTTAAGAAAAATAATATTAAAGTCGTTTCAAATACAACCGATAATCATTTAATGTTAATTGATGTTAAATCAAGTTTTGGACTAACAGGAAAAGAAGCAGAAGAAATACTAGAAAAAATAAATATAACAGTTAATAAAAATTCAATTCCATTTGATACAGAAAAACCTGGAATAACAAGTGGATTAAGACTTGGAAGTGCAGCAATGACAACAAGAGGTTTAAACAGTGAAGATTTTACTAAAATTACAAATATAATTATTAAAGCACTTAGAAATCATAATGATAAAAAAGTACTTCGTGAATGCAAAAAAGAAGTACATGAAATAACAAATGAATATCCTACTAGTAAAATTAAATAATCATAAAAGTTAGAAAGTTCTTCTAACTTTTTTTAATTTAATAAAATTTTTATAGTTGAGCCTTCTTTAACTCTTGTATTAACATTAGGGCTAGTATCAATTACATTATCTCCATCACCAGTAAATTCTACTTTAAAACCTTGAAGCAATTTTTTAGCTTCTTTTTTATTTTTACCAATAACATCAGGTATCATTTTATAAACAACATCATCCCATCTGTATGACTTTGGAATACCATTTGAATCTTCTTTTATATCATAAATTGATATTATATCTTTGAAAACATTTCTAGCAATTGGAGCACTTACAACTCCACCATATTGGGTAACACCTTTCGCATGATCTATTGCAATATACATAACAAATTCTGGATCATCAGCAGGCATAAAACCTATGAAAGAAAGTACATAGTTGCCTTGCATATATCTTCCATCACTACCAACTTTTTGTGCTGTACCAGTTTTACCTCCAATTCT
>CAKOKV010000114.1 GCA_934095805.1 uncultured Bacilli bacterium
GTGGTGTGCCTAGAGGGACTCGAACCCCCATCGGTCGCTTAGGAGGCGACTGCTCTATCCTGCTGAGCTATAAGCACGTTTATAAAACTATATATACTATAACAGATTTTTTCAAAAATATCAAGTGAACATTAAAAAACAGAAGTAAGTAAATCGTAATCGTAATGCTACAATTCACTTACTTCTTGATTTCATTTTTAAAGATTTTCTTTATTTATAATATTATATAAATCAATCCATATTTATATCATATGTTTTTCTTATATACTCAATTACATTAATATTTACATTTTTATATTGATAAATGTCTTTTCTTACAAGTTCATTTTCTTCCAATACAACCGCATATATCAAAAAATCTTCCCATAAAACAATACTCTCTTTTTCCTTTTCTTTAAGATTACTAAAATCATGCAAATAATTTTTTATTCCAATAATTTGTTCAGCAAGTCTATTTCCTTCTTTTGTCCTTTCATATCTATCATCAACCTCAATTGTTTTATAGAAAATCTTTCTTACCCATCTGTAAAAAGGTGTTAATATTAAAATTAATAAAGAATATATTGTAAAACTTTCTGTAATTATTAAAGGTGATGCATCAATTAGATTTTTAATAATAATATCATTGCTTACATCTGTTGAACCCATATTATCCAATACGTTCAATGTGCTTTTTGATTGTGGTAACATAACATAAACTACCCCAATTAGCATAGAAATAATAAAAATTTTTGCAGCAACATTTACTATTTTAGTGTTTTTTGAAAAGTTAGGACCTTTGCCGTCTTTCTTCTTTTCTAAAATGTATCCATCTTTTTTTGCTTCCTCTATGCAAGTTTTTTTCCAATGTTCTGTACTTGACATTGTAAAGTTGTTTTCTTTAATCATTTCTAATAGTTCTTTTTCGCTATCCCTATTTGCTTTTGTTTCATCTTTTATTATTATATTATTTTCTTCAAAATCCAAAATTTGTCTTTGATACATGTCCAAAATTGTTGCTGAAATATCTTTTTTTGTTTCTATTTCTAAATCGGATATCATACTTATTTCTGCTGGTGTTATTCCTTTAAATCTGTCCCTATAATATTCAATATTATCAATTACTTCATATTTGTTGTTTTCTTTTATGACTTTCATTCGTGATATTCTAACCGCTAAATAAATGACTATTAACCAAAAACATTTAAAGAATACTTCAAATACAAATGACATTATAAATAAATAAATAATATATAATACAACAAATATATTGTTTCCTTTTAAAGCTTCTATTACTAATTCGATGTCTTTATTTGAGGAATTATGCATTGTTATTATAAAGCATATTATTAAAAAAATCACATCACATATTATCCACTTTTTTTCTTTTTTACTCTTTACTTTTTTTGTTTTTATTTTGTTCATTTTTTTCCTTTACCTTTTCATTTTACTAGTTAGCTAATCCTAATAATTTTACCAAAAAACATCCGATTATAAAAGGGGAACAATTTACAATAACCAAAGGCAATAATATTAAGCCATAATAATGTTCTTCTTCATTTGTAAATACTTTTCTAGTATTATCCTCATAATATAAATGTAAAATTCTTCTAGGATATGTTCCTTTAAACATTGCTCTATATTTATGTTTTACGCCATTAATTTCATATTCATACTTGCCATAACAAGTGTCTCTATCTCTATCAACGTGACTACTTATCAATGTAGCATTAATTATATGCTTGTTATCAATTGCTTTTTGGACCTTTTTGTCCAACCTTTTAGATGGGTCAACTTTGTCATCAATATTAAATTTAATTCTTATCACATATGTAAGTACAAATGCAGCCAAAACCAATATCCATTTTCCCCATATTATAGGGTCATTAGAAAAAGACTGTGTTAATTCTTCTCTAATTGTTTCTGTATTATTCATTTTTTCACCTCATTTTATTATTTTTTATAATCTTATACTACCATAGTTATTATAAATCCACATTTTTTTAATCGGGTTTCAGAGTCCTGTCCCCGAAATCCCGATTTTTTATTTTATTATAGAACTAATTTTTTTATTAAAACTATTCCGCATACAATTATTCCTAAACATGTAATTCCTAAAATATAATAAATTATAGTATTATCACCTGTTGAAGGAACAACTACAACTTCAACACCATCGTCGTCCAACTCATGATACTTATTAATTACAGTATCACTTGAAACTTGTAAATTACCTGGTGTCATATTAACCCATTTACTGTTTACAATTCCACCATAGAATCTACCAACTGAATTTGATACTTTAACAGTCTCTGCATAATTTTTAATATCTACATCTTCTGATGATGCCATAACCTTGCTAACCTCAACTGGTTCTGTTGCCATTGTTTCTCCTATAGAAATTGTCTTGTTGCAATCACTTAATAGAATATTTTTTCTAGATTTTACATCATTATAAGCTTTTTCTGTTGTTAAATCCTTGATTTGTTGGTCTGTTGATACATACCAACCACCACTTGATTTTGCAACATTTGTATATTCTGTTGGAACTTTTTGGTCTATATAATCAACTATTGTATTAATTGATAATTTAACCGGATTGTCTTTTTTAGTTCCATATCTATAGTATGAAACATTGTTGTAGTCTTTTTCAGAGTTGTTTGTTACATAAATAGTATATTTTATTTCCAAAGTTGCACCTTGAATAATCTCATCGTCTGCCTCTATCTTTAACTTTCCACCTTTTGGATATGTTACATAGTTCATTGTTTTTAACTCGTTCTCATTTGATGGGTTACCTTCTGCAACTGTATCTCCTCCAGATAATGTTAGTTTAACATATGTTACTTTTTTGTCTAATTTCAAACTTTGTCTTGGTCTTATTACAATACCAAAATCTAAGTTTTTGTATAGTGATGTACGATTTTCATTCATATTTGTAACTTCATTATTATAGTTCTCTATTGCCATATTCATATTTAATGTTCTTGCAGTCATTTCTTGTTGTCCTCCACCATTATCGTAATCAACTTTATTACTTGCTATTATTGTTGAATATGTATTATTGATGCTCTTTCTTGTTGCATAATCATCTACTGCTGTTGAATATGTTTCAATATTAGTGTCTTGATACCATCTATCATTATTTTTTACACTGCCTAAATTGTCCTCTTCTGTATCTCCATATGCATCTCTAAGTGTTTTAGAACTTATAATTGTTGATTTATAATCTTGTGTTGAAACTTTCACTTCATTAGTTCCTTTATAAACTACACTTCCATTTGAGTATGTATATTTAATATAATACATGCCTGGTACAACACCTACAAATTCGTAATATCCTTTATTATCTGTTTCATTTGTTTCAGTTGTTGCAAGTACAGCATTAAAGTTCAATTCTGAAGCTGCATTTGGATAAATATATGCCCCTTCCTCTTTTCCATTTTTTTGTTCTATTAATTCAACTTTAACTTTTCCAACAGTATTCTCACCATCATCAAATTTTCCATTACCGTTTCTTTCTTGATTTGTTAATAAATCATCTGAAGTTTTATCTTCAAATACATAACCTGAAATTGTCTTTGGTTCTTTTAATGTAATTTTTAATTCTGGCGCAGAATCTGTATCATCCTCATATGTATTAACATCTCCCAGTTTAATATTGTCTGGTGCAGAGTTTTTATCGATTGCCGCATAATATTTGCCATCACTTGTGTAATTTGAGTATGATGTTATTTCTGTTACACCTTGACCTATTGCATCAATTCTTGAACCAAGTCCAAATTCCTTGATAATATCATCTTTAATTTGAAGTGTTAAGTATACTGTTAATGAG
>CAKOKV010000115.1 GCA_934095805.1 uncultured Bacilli bacterium
TTTTAATAATAAATAATAGTGAAACAGATCAAACAATAGAACTGGTTTTAAAAGGCGGATATATCACAAATACCTTATCTGATATATCACTACCCACTAATTATAGTGAAATAACAGTTGCAGAAAATACTGAAAACACTTATTTTTGTAAAACAACGGATACACTTACAGAAGGATTAAAATATGTTAATAAACAATATACATATTCATATAAGCAAAGTGGTATTAACTCAAATTCCGAACTTGCTTGGAATAGTATGAATAATGGATGGGGAGTACAATTAACTGATAAAACAAGCACAGATGCAATAACAAGTAAAGTATGTACATATATAAATAATATACCTATAACATCAATGGCTTATATGTTTTATAATAGCAAAGCAACAGTATTAGATGTTAGTAAATTAGATACCCATAATATAGTAAATATGGCGGGAATGTTTCGAGCAAGTGAAGCAACTGAAATAAATGTAAGTAGTTTTAATACATCAAAAGTTACAGATATGAGTGAGATGTTTTATTACAGCAAAACAACAGTGACAGATGTTAGTAAATTTGATACAAGTAAAGCTACAAATATGTCTGGAATGTTCTACTATAGTAAGGCAACAGTACTAGATATCAGTAAATTTGATACTAAAAATGTAACTGATATGAGTTATATGTTTTCAGCGAGCATGGCTACAACATTAGATGTAAGCAATTTTAATACAAGTAAAGTTACAACCATGGAATATATGTTTGCTTGGAGCAATTCAAATATACTTGATGTAAGTAGTTTTGATACAAGCAATGTAACCAATATGGAAAGTATGTTTATGGGTGCATCAGTTACAACACTAGATGTAAAAAACTTTAATACTAGCAAAGTAACGAGTATGTATAGCATGTTTGAAAATAGTGAGATTACGAATATCAATTTAAGTAGTTTTGATACAAGTAAAGTCACAAACATGGGAGTAATGTTTAAGCGAAGTAAAAGTATAACAATCGACTTAAGTAGTTTTGATACTAGTAATGTTACTAATATGTCAGCAATGTTTTGGGGAAGTGAAAGTTTAAAAACTATTTATGCAAGCGATAACTTTGTAGTAACTAATGTTGAAGATGACACAAATATGTTTTGGAGATGCTATAGTTTGATAGGTGGTGCAGGAAGTGCTTATGATAGTACAAAGAAAAGTAAGTTATATGCTCATATAGATGGTGGCACTGCTGATCCTGGATATTTCACTGAAAAAATTTTTGAACCAAATTCATTTGCTACAGATAGTTGGAAAACAATAATTAAAGCAGTTAAAGAAAATAATACAATCAAATATAATTTAGGGGATAGTAAAACTATTAATATGGGAACCTATGGAACACATACAGTAAGAATAGCAAATACAACAACACCGAGTGAGTGTAGCACAACTGGATTTTCACAAACAGCATGTGGATTTGTACTTGAGTTTGCAGATATTATAACAAATCATATTATGAATCCATCTGGCACATACAATGGCAAGACATGTAGTTTGGGATGTAATGATGGTGGTTGGCCAGAAACTCAAATGAGAACTTTTATAAATAATGATATATATAATAGTTTTCCAACAGAACTACAAAAGGGGATAATTTCAACTACTGTTTTATCTAGCCATGGTGTAAATGATGCAAACAACTTTACATCAACTGATAAGCTTTATTTGTTATCTGGAAAAGAAATATATGCAGGATTCTCAGATGACTTAGAAACAATAGGAAATCTAACACGCCAATTAGATTATTACAAAAAAATAGGGGTAACTATATCAGATTACTCGTCAGCAATAAAGAAAAATGGAGAAACTATTAGCATATGGTGGCTCCGTTCAGCTGATTCAACATATGGATTTGACTTTAGTGCAGTTAATACACAAGGCATTTGGCTTTCATCCCATGCCGCATACAATAGTAGTGGTGTCTCTCCAGCATTTAGAATAGGCTAATAAATTAAATAGGTTTCTTAAATGAAATCTATTTTTTTAATTAAAAATATTGTATAATATATAATAGGTGAGAGAATATGAAGGCAGTAGAAATAATTGAAAAGAAAAAGAATAAGGAAGAATTAACTAAAGAAGAAATAGAAAAAATAGTAAATTCTTATGTTAAAGGTAAAATAACTGATAATACAATGTCAGACTTTGTATGGAGTATATATAATAATACTTTGTCAATGGAAGAAACTTATTATCTAACTGATATAATGATTAAAAGTGGTGAAACAATAGATTTAAGTTCTATTGATAAACCAGTATGTGATAAACACTCAACTGGTGGTGTTGGAGATAAAATTACTCTTATAGTTTCTCCAATAGTAGCAGCATCAGGTGTAGCTGTACCTAAAATGAGCGGTAGGGGACTTGGACTTACAGGTGGAACTGTTGACAAACTTGAAAGTATCCCAGGATATAAATTAAATGTATCTAAAAAAGAGTTTTTAAGACTTTTAAATACAGTTGGATGTGCAGTTATAAGTCAAAGTGAAAAAATAGCAGTTGCAGATAAGAAAATATATGCTCTTAGAAATGAAATAGGTGCAGTAGATTCAATACCTTTAATTGCAAGTTCAATTATGTCTAAAAAAATAGCAAGTGGAAGTGATACTATTGTAATAGACTTAAAAGTAGGTAAAGGTGCTTTTATGACAAATATAAAAGATGCTACTAAACTTGCTAAAACAATGGTTCAAATAGGCAAATACTATGGTAAGAAAGTAATATGTACTCTTAGTGACATGAATATACCACTTGGACTTAATATAGGTAATGCATTAGAAGTTAAAGAAGCAATCAATTTCTTTAATGGAAAATATGATAAAAGATTATATGAACTTTCAGTATATATTTCTAGTTTAATGATATCAGTATCAAAGAATATAAGTTTTAGTTCTGCTAAAAAGTTAGTAATTAATTTACTTGAATGTGGACATGCTAAAAATAAATTCTATGAATGGATTAAAGAACAAGGCGGAGACATTAAAAAACTAAAAATAATAGCTCACAAAAAATATGTTTATAGTGACGAAACAGGTTATATTAACAATATAGATTCACATAAACTATCTAAATTGGTATTTGATTTAGGTGCAGGAAGAGTTAAAAAGACAGATAAAATAGATTATAGTGTAGGAGTAGTATTAAATAAAACAGTTGGATCAAAAGTTACAAAAGGAGAATTACTCGGAACAATATATTACAATAAGAAGTTAGAAGATATGAATACTACCTTAAAAGATTGCTTCAAAATTGAAAAAAGAAAAAGAAAAAACAAAAAAATAATCATTAAAACAATAAAATAAGTTCTTTATGAATTTATTTTTTTTATTAGTAAATAATATTAATATGAAAAAGATAACTATATTTATATCATTGTTTTGTTTAATAAAAGTAGATGCGATTAGTAATATCAAAATAAATAATGAAGAACTAATTCCTTATTTTGACACAAATACTAAAGTATATAATTATTATACAGATAATAATAGTGTTAACATAAAAATAAAGAATGAAAAAAATGAAATAATTAATGGTGAAGGATTCTATACTCTTGAAGAAGATTATAAAAAAATAACAATTAATTCAAGTAAGTACGGAGATTATATTATTAATGTATTTAAAAATTATGATAAAAATAATTATAAAGATACAAGCTTATTATCATTAAATATTGAAGGATATAATATTGATTTTAATAAAGATGTTTATGATT
>CAKOKV010000116.1 GCA_934095805.1 uncultured Bacilli bacterium
TAACAATAACATTTTTAAATAGGCCATATGATCAAAGTGAAAATTTAAATAAATCATTTAGTGGAAAAATAGATTTAGAAGAATATATTGATCCATCACCAGAACCTATTTATTGTACATATGATGGAGAACTTGTACAGGGAGCAGAATATGTTAACGGGCAGTATACTTATAGGTATATGCAGGAAAGATCGTCTTTAATTAATTTAGAATGGAGTGATAAGTCTTTTGATGGATGGGGAGTATCACTTAGTGATATAAATAGTACAGAGCCAGCAACAAGTAAAATTTGTACTTACATTAATAACAAGCCTGTTGTTTCAACAAGCCATATGTTTAGTAATAGTAAAGCAAATAGTATAGATTTAACTTCATTTAACACAAGTAATGTTAAAGATATGGGAAATATGTTTAATGGTGTAGAAGCAACAGAAATAAAAGGTTTAGAAACATTTAACACAAATAATGTAACAGATATGAATCAAATGTTTAAAGCAAGTAAAGTTATCATATTAAATTTGGATAATTTTAACACTAAAAATGTAACTGATATGACTGGTATGTTTTATTATAGCAATTTTAGTGAAATCAAATTAAATAACTTTGATACATCAAATGTAACTGATATGAATAATATGTTCACACATAGTAAAGCTACTATTATAGATGTTTCTAGTTTTGACACAAGCAAAGTTACAAATATGAATAATATGTTTTATGGTTCTGAACTGCTTAAAACGATATATGTTAGCAATAAATTTAATGTTAATAAAGTTACAACTAGTGATTATATGTTCGAGGGATGTATTAATTTAGTCGGAGGTAAAGGTACTAAATATAATAGTTCATATATAGATAAAACATATGCAAGAATAGATGGAGGTACTAGTAGTCCTGGATACTTTACAGCTAGATAATTATAGTAAACATTTATGTAATTTTACACATAAATGTTTATTTTTATATATCAAATTTTAATTAATGTGTTATACTTTAAGTATATAAGTATAAAAGGAAAGATGTAAATGAAAAAATTATTAAGTATATGTGTATCATTAACAATTTTTACATTTTCATGTGGATTTGTTAAAACAGATACAATTTTAAATATAGATAAAAATGATAAAGTTAGTATAGAAATGACTAACCTAATGAATGATGAATTTGGAGAAGAAATATTAAATACATTTACTTCATCTGATAATTATGGCAGAGATGGTTTAAAAGTTGATATTAAAAAAGAAAATGGATATACAGGAGTTCATGGTAAAAAAGAATATGAACTTAAAAATATATCAACTGATAAATTAGATAAAATTGAAATGAGTAGTTATTTAACAAAAGAATTTAATGATAAAAGTCTTATACAAGTTGAAAAAGGATTTTTTAAGAATAAATATAAAATAGAGTTTACTTTTGAAAAAACTAAAACAGAAGATTTATTAAATGCATATAAAATTGTAAATCCTTTTGAAATTACTGATAATGTAGAATACACAAATTGTATGTCAGCAGTTACAAATAGTGGAAGTGAAGATACAACTAATTGTATAAAGTTAGTTCCAGACTACGAAGAAATGTTAAAAGAATATGAAGATCATATTAAGAAATTAGAAAGTGAAATGGAATATAATTTCACCATAATGCTTCCAGTTTCAGCTGTTGAATCTAATGAAACATTAAAAAGTAATGATGGTAAAAAGTTAACATGGACACTTACTAATGAAGGAGTTAATGATATTAATTGTAGTTTTGAAATATTAAATATGACTAATATATATTTAGTAGGTGGTGGATCTTTATTATTAGCAATTATCATAATTATATTATTAATAATGATTAATAAAAAGAAAAAAGAAAAGATTGAAACAGTAATTGAAAAAAAGCCAATACATACAGATTATGATCCAAGTATTGCAGCTGAAATAGATGCGATGGGTGGATTTATTGATAGGGGAAATGGTACTGAAATGCCTGAAGTAGAAATGGTAGAAACAAAGGAACAAGTAGGAGCTCCAACTTCATATGAATACACTCTACCACATGAAGTACCAAATGTTATAGAAGAAAAGGATATACCAAAAGATCCATTATTTATAACATCACAAAACACTAAGGAAGATGAGGTTGTAATTAAAGAAGAACCAAAAAAGGTAGAAGTGTTAAAACCAGAAGCAACTGAAATGAATGAATAGTATGATTTGATATAATACTTTTTCTTGTATATAAATAATAATAAATATGATAAAATATATATACAATTGAGGTGAAATTATGGCATACATAGAATTTAAAAATGTTAGTAAGATATACAGCTCTGGTGAAATAGAAGTTAAAGCACTTGATAATGTAAACTTTGAAATAGAGCAAGGTGAATTAGTTTGTATTTTAGGACATAGTGGAGCTGGTAAAACAACTGCTTTAAATATACTAGGTGGTATGGATAAAGCAACTAGTGGACAAATAATTGTTGCTAGAAAAGATATTACTAAATATGGTAAGAGAGATTTAATTAAATATAGAAGAACTAATATAGGATTTGTATTTCAATTTTATAATTTGATTCAAAATCTTACTGCTCTTGAAAATGTAGAACTTGCTACTGAAATATGTAAAAATTCATTATCACCTAAAGAAACATTAATCAATGTAGGACTTAAAGATAGAATAAATAACTTTCCAGCACAATTATCTGGTGGAGAACAACAAAGAGTATCAATAGCAAGAGCACTTGCTAAAAATCCTAATGTACTATTATGTGATGAACCAACAGGAGCCCTTGATTATGTAACTGGAAAACAAATATTAAAATTACTTCAAGATACTTGTAGAAAAAGAAAAATGACAGTAATTATAATAACTCACAATACAGCAATAGCTCCAATGGCAGACAAAGTTATTAAATTTAAAAGTGGAAAGGTTGAAGAAATTAAAATAAATAAAAAACCAGTTGATATAGAAAGGATTGAATGGTAGTGAAAACACTTATTAAACAAAGCTTTATAAGTATTAAACAAACATTCAATAGATTTATATCAATCTTAGTTATTGTACTTTTAGGAGTAGGTTTTTTCACTGGTATAAGAGAGACATCTCCAAATATGAAAGATAGTTTGGATACATATTTCAAAAAACAAAATGTATATGACATATCACTTATGAGTACTTGGGGAATAACAAATGATGAAATAAATGACTTAAAAAAACTAGGATATACTGTTGAAGGTTCATATAGTTTTGATGCGATAATTCATATTGATGATGATTATGTAGCAAAAGTACACTCTTATAATCCATCTGCTAAAATGAATAATTTAATTATTACAGAAGGAAGACTTCCAGAGAATAATAATGAATGTGTAATTGAAAAGAACAAAGATGTTGGACATTATAAACTTGGAGATAAAATAAATATAGATGATGATATTCTTAAAGAACAAGAATTAACAATAGTAGGATTTGTTAAAAGTCCATTGTATGTATCACTTGAAAGAGGAAGTACTAAACTACTAAATGGTAAAGTTAATTTTTATATGTATTCATTAATTACTAATTTTGATAGTGATGTATACACAGAAGCATATATAGATTTAAATACCGATAAAAGTACATTTAGTGATGAATATTTAAATTTAAGAGATGATACTGTAAAAAAGCTAGAAAAAATAGCAGATGATTTTAGAGATAATAGATTCAATAAAGAAAAAAATGATGCTTTAAAAGAATTAAATGATAATATAG
>CAKOKV010000117.1 GCA_934095805.1 uncultured Bacilli bacterium
TCTATGGAAAAAATGATAAAGTTGAATTATCTAGTATTTATTATTATAAAGATGCTATTTTAAGTGAATTAAAAAACATAAAAGGACTTCCAAGTTCACTTTTAGATATGGATGGTTTAAAAATATATACTAATTTAGATGTAGATATACAAAAAGAATTAGAACACAATATAGATAATGAAATGAAAGATACAACATTACAAGTAGCATCAATTGTAATAGAACCAAATACAGGTAAAATAGTTGCTCTTATTGGTGGTAAAGATTATTCTAAATCACAATTTAATAGAGTAACATCATCAAAAAGACAAGTTGGATCAACAATTAAACCATTACTATATTACTCTGCTCTTGAAAATGGGTTTACACCGTCCAGTACATTTCTAAGTGAAAGAACAACATTTAATTTAGGAAATACAACATATTCTCCTAAAAATGCTAATAACATTTATGCTAATAAAAATATATCAATGTTAACAGCCCTATCTTATTCAGATAATATTTATGCTATGAAAACACATCTATTTTTAGGCATAGATAATCTTAGTAAAATTGGTAAAAGATTAAAAATTAGTACACCAATTAAAGAAAATGCATCATCAGCTCTTGGAACAACAGAAATAAATATGATTGATTACAGTAATGCATTTATAACATTAGCAAATGAAGGTGAACATGTTACTCCTCACATAATAGAAAAAATAACTGATAATAATGATAGAGTTTTATATGAATTTAAATATCAAAATGAAAAAGTATTAAATAAAAAATATGTTTATATATTAAATAACCTATTAACAGAAACATACGATTATAGAATGATTGGATACACATCTCCAACATTACTTAGCATTTCAAATGAACTTGATAGTAAATATGCAGTTAAAAGTGGAAGTACCGAAACAGACTATTGGACTATAGGATACAATAAAAACTATTTAATAATGGTTTGGACAGGTAATGACAACAATGATAAAGTTATTGGAAAAGATTCAAAAATAACCAAAAAAATATGGTCAAAAACAATTACAAATATTAAAACTAATAAAAAAGAATGGTATGAAATTCCAAAAGGAATAACAGCTAGTACTATAAATCCACTTACTGGTGAATACAAAGATAATGGAATAGTTTGTTTTTATGAAAAAGGTACAGAACCAAATTATATAGAAAAAATTGCAAATTAAAAATAGTAGAAATTAATCTACTATTTTTTTGTTATTATTCTTCTATTTTTTCTCCACAATTACTGCAGAATTTTCCAGTTACAGGAGTTCCGCATTTAGGACAAACTTTTTCTTCTTTCTTTTCTTCTTTTTTAGCAAAGATTGTGCCCATCTCTGGTTGATTAGTTTCTGGTTTATAACCTTCAACATCAGAACCTTGATTTGCAGCATTCATCATAGAACCAGCTGCTCCACTTGCCATATTCATTCCCATGAATCCCATCATAGATCCATTTTCATTACTAGCAGCACTTCTAAGAGCATCAGCTGAAGCAGAAGCCATTAATCCAGATTGTAAATTCTTATTAGAGAATATTGTAGCCTCATCTATCTTATTTACTTTAACCATTGATTCATCAGTTAAGTTAATATCACTTAAAGCAACATCAGTAACTTCTAAACCATAATTTTTTCTCCAAGATTCATCTAAACATACATTCATTTCATCTGAAATATCAGAATTATATAATCCCATATCACCAAATGAAACTTTATTTTTTCTCATAACAACAGAAATTGCTTGAGTTAATTTTTCTACAAACTTACTTTGTAATTGACTACCAACTACTTCTTCATAAGTAACAGTATCAGATGGATTAGCACCAATAACACTATTTACTAAAAGAATTGGATCAACTACTTTAAAAGCATATTCACCAAAGAATGTTACTTCTAACATACCATATTTTTCATCAGTAATTTTCTTTGGTTGTGGTGAACCAAACTTATTACCAGGAATATTTAATAAATTTACATAGTAAACTCTTTGATCCTTAGCTGTTTGACCTCCATAAGTAAATCTCTTACCAATAGTCTTAAATGTATCAATAATGCCTTTTCCAAGACCACCAGTAAATATACTTGGTTCACTACTAGTATCAAAATAGAAAGTACCAGCATCTGCAGTAAATTCCTTTATTTCTCCATTTTCAATAATCATCATTGCCATTCCTTGTGGAACTACAATTGTACTACCATTAGTAATAATTCCTTCAGAAGGATTTTTATTACCTTTTCCATGATTAACAATTCCTCTTTGTATTAAAACATTTTTAGAAATTGTAGGACATGTCACAAACTCCTTAAATTGATCACCTAAGGCAGTAGTTGTTGCCTCAGATAAAGCTTTAATAAGACCCATAATTATTACCTCTCTTCTTTTAATCTAATTCAATTATAACATCTTTATAAATAAATAAAATATTTTTTTCATTTGAGTGTAAAGTAAAAAGAACTCTAATTAGAGTTCTTATCAATTTCAATTATTATTTGATATGAATCAGTTAAATCCAATTCAGTTGTAGTAATTAAATTACTAACTTCATCTAAACTAGAAATAAAATCTCTTACTTTATTAATTACATTAGGCAAGTTAACTGAACCATCTTCTTCAAGTAATGAATCTTTATCTAGATATTCTTCTTCACTAGGAATTACTGGTTCTTCATAACTAACAGGTACCGTTTCAGTAACTGTACTTGCTGGTACAACTGGATTTTCAGGTAAAACTTCAGTAGTTTTTGCAACTATAGGAGTTAATTCTTGTGAATTATCTATTGCATTAGCATAAGATTCCTTATCAAAACTTGTTTGTGTAATATTAGGAGTAGAAGCTGTTTGAAATGGATTTATAATTTCAGATTCATCAACATACTCAGTCATTGCTGCTTTTGCTTCAGGTTCAATTTTAACAACTTCTGGCACTCTTATATCTAAATATTCTTCAACTTGTTTATTTCCTAACATTTGTTCTTTTGATTCAACTTTTGGTTCAATTTTTAAAAATCTTTTAATATCATCAGGTAATTCTTCTTGTTCTTTATTTCTATTTAATATTGCACTTATTTCTTCTTCTGTTTGCTTTACAGTAAGTTTTTCAGTAATAATTTTATTTAATAAATTCTTTTGCATATCAGCATCTGGAAGTGATAATAAACTTCTAGCATGTCTTTCTGATATTCTATTATACAAAAGAGCATTTTGTACTTCTTTTGGTAAATTTAATAGTCTCATCTTATTAGCAATAGACGATTGACTTACACCTAATTTAGAAGCAATATCTTCTTGTGTGAATCCTCTATCCATTAACTTTTTATATGATTGTGCTTCCTCAATAACAGATAAATTCTTTCTTTGTAAATTTTCTAATAATGCTATTTCAGCACTTGTATTATCATCTGTATTATTAATAATCGCAGGAACCTTTTTAAGACCAGCTAAACAAGAAGCCTTATATCTTCTTTCACCAGCAATAATCTCATACTTATCCCCGATATTTCTAAGTACAATAGGTTGAATAACACCATATTTTATAATAGAATTAGCAAGCTCATTTAATTCTCTTTCATCAAAAGCTAACCTTGGTTGAAATCTATTCGGAATAATATCCTCAATAGGTATATAATAAATTTTTTCTTTTTCTTTGTTTTCTTCCATAATATTATCCTTTTTCCC
>CAKOKV010000118.1 GCA_934095805.1 uncultured Bacilli bacterium
AGTATAATTATAATTGTTAGGAGATGAAAATAATGAGTTTATTACCAGAAAAGTTTTATTTAGATGATTTCTTTGAGGATTTTGTACCAATGCCAAAAATGCCTAAGAATGAAATGAAATGTGACATTTATGAAAAAGGTGGTAAAGTTCATATTGAACTTGATGTTCCTGGATTTAACAAAGAAGATGTTAAAGTTGATCTTGATGATGGAATTCTAACAATCGCTGCTTCTAAACATGAAGATAAAGAAGAAAAAGAAAAGAATTACTATCGTAAAGAAAGAACTTTTGGTTCATTCAAGAGACAATTTAATGTTGGTAATGTTAAAGAAAATGATATTGATGCTAAGTTCTATAACGGAGTATTAAAAATCAGTTTCCCTAAGGAAGAACAAAAACAATCAAAGAAATTCATCGCTATAAAATAATTAAAGATAATACAAAGATACCTTAAAATAGGTATCTTTTTTTATGAAAAAAACAGGTTACTTTGACCTGTTTATCCAATTTATTAAAGTATTTATATTTATTTTATATAGTATACCTTTTGTATTTTCAAATCCAATATGTTTAAATACATTTTGAGATTTTATGTTTTTTGAACTTATAGTTCCATATACATCACTATATAATTTTTTATCGCTTTTATCTATTACTTGTTTTAACATTTTTCTTAATATATCATATTTTCCTTGATACTCTTTTTTTATTTGTACTTCTGAAAGCATTAAGCCAATATCAATATATGTATAACATATAAAACCTACAAGTTCTTCATTTTTAAAACACAAAAGCATATTATAATTTTGGGTATTTTCAATCATATTTAGCCATTCTGGAAATGAATTATCTACTGAATCATTTGTATCATTTATCATATTATAATTTTCAACTAATATCTTACACATATTTAAAAGTATTAAATTTTCTGGCATATTTTCATTAGAAAATATTTGATATTTAAATTTTTCTTCAAACTCTGATATAAGAAGATCACACAGTTCACAATATTCCTTAGGCGGTGTTTCATAACTACCAGTTTCCAGTTGAAACTTTCCTGGACAATATTTGCACAATTTCTTTTTATAACATTTTTTGCATTTTGAGTTATTACTAAAATGCAGTTTACATATTCCATTTCTAAACATATTTAATGCATCTATAATTTTATATTGTTCTATATTGTATTTTTCATTGACTACTAAACATGGCTTTATGTTTCCATAACAATCAATAAATATTTGTTCTTTTCCAACAGAACATTGAAAAACATTATCATTAATTTCTAAATTTTTATTTAAATTGTTAACCGCCGTTTTAAAGTATTCTGTATCATCTTTATTCATTTTAATTATTTTTAATATTTCATTTGGCAACAAAGATTCTTCATTTTTCTTAAATATTTCCTCTGTTACTTTTGGAAAAATATTGTAATCATATCTAAATTCCGAGCTATATTTGTTGCAATATTTTCTTATTTGTTCAAAGTTCATAACATTTTTCTTTGTTAATACTGTTTTTAACTTTAAATTTATATTGTTATTTATTAATGAAATTATATTGTTATTTATTATCTCAAAAGAGTTTTTATAATGTGTAAATTCTTCATATGTTTTATTATCATAACCGTAAATACTAATTTCTATTTGATGTGGTTTATATTTATTAAATAACTTAATAATATCTTCATTGATAAAATAGCCATTAGTGTTAATTCCTACTCTCATACCTTTTTGTTTAGCATACAAGTACATTTTTTTGAAATCTTTATTTAGTAGTGGTTCTCCACCAGTTATTGTTATTGTAAAACAATTAATTTCATACAATTCATCAATTATTTTTTTATATGTTTTAAAATTCATATCTTTTTTTTGACTTTTGTCTACATAGCAATGATTGCATCTAAATTGACATCTATTAGTTATCTCAACCATGCAACTTGTTATTTCTTTTGATTCTAGAAGGTTGTTTAAATCAGTGCCTGTTACTTTTTCTACTGATAAATCCAATTCTTCAAGAGTATTTAATTCTTGAAGAAAATCATCATAATCATTTTCTAATGTTTCTATTTCAACTCCATATTGCTGGTTCAACATTTTTATTACTTCATCTCTTGGTATATCTATATTATCTAAAATTATTTTTCCTACACCATCAAATTTATATATTTTATTTGAATCTGATTTACTAATTAGTAATGTATTATTAGCATTTTTTTTAATTAAATATTTACTTTTCAAATTCATTAACTCACCATTCCTTATAAAAAAGAACATATATTTAATATGTTCTCTTAACAGCCATCTCCATCATTTTCTGCATAGCTTTGTTTCCAACATCCCATATAAATTTTCTTCGTTGGTTTTAACACTTGGATTCTTTTAACACTTGGTTTTTCATATTCAGGTGTTTTCTCTGCACACTCTGATTTAAGTGCCAAACTGCCTTGTACATAAGCTAATGTTTCAACAATATTTTTCTCTCTAAGTAATGCTTCTTTTTTTGATTTAAAACTTGTAACACTCATTTTTTAACATTTCCTTTCGGTTAGATATTATCATAATTTAATTTTATTGTCAATTTTTATAATGGTGTTATTTTGTAACATTAAATCTAAATAAGCAGATATCACCATCTTGCATTAGATAATCTTTTCCTTCTAATCTTGCTCTTCCTGCTTCTTTAACTCTTTGTTCATTACCATACTTTATTAAATCATCATAGCTCATTACTTCTGCTTTGATAAATCCTCTTTCAAAATCTGTATGGATTAGTCCAGCACATTCTGGTGCCTTCATACCATCTTTAAAAGTCCAAGCCCTTACTTCATCTTTTCCTACTGTAAAGAAAGTTTTAAGCCCTAATAAATGATATGTGTTATGAATTAATTGATCTAAACCACTATTTTGAATTCCTAAATCTTTTAAAAATTCTTTTTTAGTTTCGTCATCTAATTCTGAAAGTTCACTTTCTATTTTTGCAGACATAAGAACAAGAGAAGACTTTTCACTAGCCGCATATTCTCTTACAGCGGTAACATATGGATTATCATTACCAACTAAATCTTCTTCGCTAACATTTGCCAGATAAATAAATGGCTTGTTAGTAATTAAATTATATGTTTTAATTAATTTTTCTTCTTTTTCATCAAACTCTTCAAGTCTTAACATTTTTCCTTCACTTAAAATATTTTTCAATTTTTTAAGTAAGGCAACTTCATATAATCCTTCTTTGTCATTTGATGTTGTTGCTTTCTTTTCTATTTTATTAAGTCTATTTTCAACTATTTCTAAATCACTTAATATAAGTTCATAGTTAACTATCTCAATATCTCTTTTTGGATTGATAGTTCCCTCTACATGAATTATATCTTTGTTTTCAAAACATCTTACAACTTGAACAATAGCATCAACTTCTCTTATATTGGCTAAGAATTTATTTCCTAAGCCTTCTCCGGTAGATGCTCCTTTTACTAATCCTGCTATATCAATAAATTCATATTGAGTTGGGATTAGTCTTTCTGGTTCATATAATTCGTTTAATGTTTCTAATCTTTGATCTGGTACAGTAACTACACCTACATTTGGATCAATTGTCGCAAATGGATAGTTTGCTGCTAAAATATTTTTCTTTGTAATGGCATTAAATAATGTACTTTTACCTACATTAGGT
>CAKOKV010000119.1 GCA_934095805.1 uncultured Bacilli bacterium
TAATAAAACCGCACAGTAAAACACAAAATAGTGTATAAATTCGATTAATAATTCTAAAAAAACACAATGTAATGTAAAAAACAAAGTCATTGAGAATTAATTTATATAAAAATATTATTCTATAAAAAATACATTCACTAAAAAATGAATGTATTTTAATTTCTATTTATATAAGATATCTAAATCAACATCACCTTTAATACCATTAACTTTACCAGTATTAGAAAGTTGCCATATATAATATTCACCTTTATAATTAGTTTTATCAATATAATGAGCTAACCAAGTTTTATATTCATCTAAATTCCACATATTTTCTAAATAGTATTTACTACCATAAAGCATACCTTCATAGCCAGCAGAATTTATTTCTTTTATAAAAGCTTCACCAATTAAATTTAAATCAGTTAAACTTAAATTGTAATTGTTAAATCCACTAAATATTTCCCAATCAAATGCGATAGGCAAATCTAAACTTTCACCATTAAGAGCTTCTATAATCCATTTAGCCTGTTCACTTGATTCTTTAACATTTTTAGCATAAGAATAGAAATATAATCCAACTTTTAAACCGTTTTCTTTAGCGGATTTCAAATATTCAGAGAATCTACTATCATAAATAATTTCTCCTTTTTTATGTCCAAATCCAATTCTAATAATTACAAATTCTACACCTGAATCCTTAACTTTTTTAAAATCAATATCGCTTTGCCAAGAAGAAACATCTATTCCAATCATAGTTTTATCATTCTTATGTTCTTTTATTAAATCTTCAATTAAATATTTTTTCTTAGAAGAAGAATTATTACTAGTAGTAGTTTTCTTTTTTTCTTTTACATTTAAAGTAAAATTCTTTTCATTCTTATTGTTATTAGAGTCAACAGCAACATATTTTAAATCATACTTCCCAACTTTATTAATATCATATTCTCCTTCAATATAACAATTAGGTTTCTTATCATAATTATCAGCACATATACCACTATTAACAAGATTAATATTATTTCCTTTGTAAGCAGTTATTGATGAAGACAATAATATTATTGGTTTAGTAGAATCTACTATATTGTATGATACTTTAACTTTATCTTTTTCATTCTTTGAATTAGTATAATTAATAGTTATTTCATTGTTTCCAAGTTTATAAGTATCAATATAATCATTATTATTTATAATACCTCTATCATTATTTACTAAATCATATAATTTAACTTTTTCAGCATATTCAAAAGTGAGATTATCCTTTGCGGTAATTTCATTACTTGGAGTAATCTCTTTATCTTTTTTATTGCATCCACATATAAAAAATAATAAACAAATTATTAACAATCTTTTTTTCATAATATAATTATATCATAATTGAAAAAATATATTTAGTATTGTAAAATAATATTATGGAAAAAGTAAATATAAAAGATATTAATGATAGTAATATAGTATCAGATATTAATTTGATATTATTTAATATTCCTGAAAATGTTACTCCACTTGAAAAAGCAAGATGGCTTTACATTAAACTAGGAGAACTTTTTAGTTATGATTATAGAGTAGCATCATTTCCAGATGAAGTAGCTAAAAAATTAACATTTGAGGATAATTATGTTGGTTCATTTCAAACTTGTGTTCAAATATCACAAATAATGGATATTGTATTAAATAGCTTAGGAAATGATTGTAAGTCAAGAACTATTGAATGTCCAGGAGATTTTAGAGGTGTCTATGGGGCAGCTCATAGAGCAAATGAAGTAGAATTTAGTAATGGTGAAAAATATGTTTTAGACTTAACTTTAGATTTATATTTAATACAAAGTGGATGCCAAACTAAACACTTCGGATATACTTCACCAAATGGAAATTATGATATTATGCCACTTGTAGAATGTGAATCTATTGATAAAAAGTTTGGGCTTATAAAAAATGGAGAATATACAGATAAAAAAATAAATGATTTAAAAAGTAGATTAAATAATATAGATTATACTAATATGACAGAAGAAGAAATATTAGAATATAAGATAAGAGAACTAAATTCATTAATACCAAAATTTAGAGGTTCACACGAAGGTAAAATGTACTTAGAAAAACTTTTTATTGAAGTATTAAAATCAAGGTTTAAAGAATATAATTTAACTCAACAAAGAGAAGATAGAATGCAGTTAGCGACAGTATTTAATTTTGTTGATGATGGTCTTTGGTATATTTATTCTCCTAATTTAGGATTAATGAAAACATCAAAAGAAAATATCAAAGTCTTATTAAATAGTGGTTGGCAAACAAGAAGTCAATCTATATATGATGATTTAGAAGAAAGTAAAACATTATAAAACTAGTTATTTTAAATAACTAGTTTTTATTATCAAAATCAACTAATAATTCGTGAATCATTTCTTCTTGATTACCTAAATATACATCTTCGATTCTATCAACTCTACATCTTTCACATTCAAGAATACTATTCAATTTTAATAATGATTCATTTAAGTCATCATTAACTATAACATAATTATATTTAGTTACTTCATTAATTTCTTTATAAGCATTTTTAAATCTTTCAACAAGTTGTTCTTTTGATTCAGTCTTTCTATTAACAAGTCTTTCTTTTAATATTTCCATTGATGGTGGCATAATAAATATAAATACAGCATTAGGACATTTTTCTTTAACTTTTCTAGCACCTTCAATATCAATTTCTAATATAACATCAATACCATTTTTAAGAAGTTTATCAATATTTTTCTTTGGTGTTCCATAATAATGAGAATGAACAGTAGCATATTCTAAATATTTATCATTTTCTATATTATCTAAGAATTCTTCTTTTGATATAAAATTATAGTCAACACCATCTTTTTCTTCGCCTCTAATTTTTCTAGTAGTATCAGAAATTGACATTGTTATATTTTTTCTTGTTTTAATAAGTAGTTGATCAACTGTACTCTTACCACATCCAGAAGGCCCTGATACAACAACTAAAATACCTTGATTATTTTCTTTTATCATAAATTACCTCTTTAAAATATTCTATCAAATTAATTGAATAAAATAAATAATATAGTAAATAATATTAGTGGTGAATAAAATGAAAGAGAAAAACGAATTATTAATGCATATTTATAATACTGCTTACATGGGAGAATATAGTACTAACAAATTATTAACAAATTTAAAAAATAAAGATAATAAAATTAAAAAAGTATTAGAGGATGAATTAAAGGAATATGAATCGTATAAAAAGAAAAGTAAAAAATTAATATTAAAAGCAAAATTAGAGTTACCAACTACTAGTATAATGACAAAAATGAGTAGTAGTATGGGAATAATGATGGAAACAATGAAAGATAATAGTGATGCTGCTATTGCTAGTATGTTAGTAGAAGGATTTACTATGGGAATAGTAGAAATGGAAACAAAAATAAAAAGTTATAAAGATATTGTTCCAAGTAATACAATTAAATTAGCTAAAAATTTATTAAAATTTCAACAAAAAGAAATAGAAGTATTAAAAGCATTTATGTAATTTTATATAAATGTTTTTTAAATTCTACTATTTTATTGTAATAATAAATATGATAAAATAAATATTATGAAAGATAATATAACAAAGATAACAATTTTAACTATTATGCTTTTAACAATATTAGGTGTTATAGGTTTTTCAT
>CAKOKV010000120.1 GCA_934095805.1 uncultured Bacilli bacterium
AAAGGTGTTATTAAAGCTAATACTAGAGATAGATATAAGACAAGATTAAATAAATTAGTAAATGAAAAATAGTAGATTATATCTACTTTTTTTGTTATACTGAATATGGTGAAAGATATGACAAGAACTGAAAAGTTATTATATACATTAGTTGTACTAGTTGTTAGTTTTATAATATTTTTATTTTATCAGAACTTTGAAAAAATAAATAAGAATATTAATGAATTCATAACAAGTGTTAAAGAACCTAAAATAAATATTCCAAATGATAAAACTATTTATAATAGAAAATATTCTTATAAAACTGTTCATGAAACTGATAATTTTAAACCTAAAAATATTGAAAATTTAAAAAATATATATTATACAGTTCTAAATAAAGGTTGGAATGAATTTACATTTTATTGTGATAAAGAATATGAAAATTGTGCTGATGATGTTAGAACTATCGCTGATGATAGTGAATATATAAATTTAATAAATAATTATGTAAGTCCATATAATTCATATAAAAAATATAATACTGTGATTACTAATAATAATGCTGTTACTTTATCTATTGAAAAGTTATACTCTACTGATGAAATTAATGAAATTAATTCTAAATTAGATGATATATTTAATGAATTAGAGATTAATAATACTATAAGTAATGCAAATATTAAAAAGTTACATGACTATTTAATTAATAATATTAAGTATGATGAAGATTATAAAGAAAATAATAGAGAATCTATTTCAAATAAAGCTTCGGGTGCTCTTTTTAATGGTATTGCTTTATGTAGTGGTTATACTGATACTTTAGCTTTAATGTTAGATAGATTAAATGTTCCTAATTTCAAAGTTACAAGTAAAGAACATGTATGGAATGTAATTTATTATGATGGTAAATGGTCACATGTTGATAGTACTTGGGATGATGATGAGGTTAATAAATATAATCAACATAATTTCTATATGATAACTACTGATGAACTATTTAAAAAAGATAAAGAAGAACATGATTTTAATGTAAGCGATTACTTAGAATTAAATTAAAAAATGATGATTTCTCATCATTTTTTTATTGTCTTAATTTTTTAGTATAGTATCCAGCTATATCATAACCTTGAGCTACTTTTCTCATTATATTTATTTTTCTTTCTACTTCATTTTCAGATTGTTTAAAATATTTTTCTATAGTTTCAAGTGGTAAATAATCTCTAGCATCTACGATTGTTATAACATCCCAGATTAGTTCGCCTATATTTGCTGTAACTTTATCTTGTTCATCTTCATTTTGATTACTAATATCTTCATTTTTTAACAATAAAGTTCCTTTATCGTTATAGTAAGTTAGTCTTCTAATTGCTATTTTATTTGTAATTACTTCTCTATAACCAAATATTTCATCATCTACACTATTTTTATTATAGATTGGTGTTACTAATATTAATCCAAGAGGATCAGATTTTTCTACAAATCCATTGTCTAATATTCTTGTTACTGCTGTTGCTTGAGCAATAAATAATGGTTCTTTTTCTTTTTCCCTGTATGTCATATTTTGTAACTTCATAATTACTCCTTTTTTGTGTATGAATTATTATATTTGTTATGAAAAAAATAGTCAATATTTTTATTGACTATTTTAATTCATCTAAATATTTATTTACTTCATTTATAGTATTATTAAAGTTATTATAATCTGTATTAAACCATTTTATATCTTTCATTTGATTATTAAACCAAGTAAATTGTCTTTTAGCATATCTTCTTGTATTTCTTTTTATTAATTCTTTTGCGGCTTCTAAAGTTATGTTTCCATTAAAGTATTCATTTAGTTCTCTATAACCAATAATATTTGTATAGTTTTTAAGTTTCATATCATATAGTTTTTTTGCTTCATCAAGTATACCTTCATTAAACATTTTATCTACTCTATTATCTAACATTTTATAAAGTGTTTCTCTATCAGAAGTTAAACCAATTGAAACAAAACTATATAGTTTTTTATTTATTTCATCAGTTTTCTTAATAATTTTACCTGTTTCGTAATATGTTTTTAAGAATCCTTCTAATCTTTGTCTATTGTTTTCATGTATATCGCTTTCAGGATCTATTTCTAATACTTTTTCTTTTAATTCTTTATTACTATATTTACTGAAATCTATATTTATATTTTTCTTTTCTTCTAAAATATAGTTATATAGAAGTGCTTTAACATATAGACCACTACCACCCACTATTATAATGCTTTTATCTTCTTTAATAAGTTCATTTAATAATTTTCTTCCTTGTTTTTGATAATCATATAATGTGTAATCATCATTTAATGAAACTATATCAAATAGATAATGTTTTATATTTTCTTTTTCTTCCTCTTTTATTTTAGCTGTTGCGATTAATGGTTCAGTGTATACTTGTGTTGAATCTGCATTTATTATTACTGCATTATATTTTTTAGCTAAAGATATAGATAGTGCTGTTTTACCAGTACCAGTTGGACCTACTAATAATATTATTTTACTCATAACTCACCTATTCTGTACTTACTCTTTTAAATAATTTTTCTAATTCATATATTGGATATTTTATAATAGTTGGTCTTCCATGTGGACAAGTATATGGAAACTTACATCTAAATAGGCCATTTACTAGTTCTTCTTGTTCATTATAGCCAATATTTGTATTAGCTTTAACACTCATTTTACAAGCAAGTCTTATAGCTGCTTTTTCATTGAATTTAACTCTATCAAATCCACCTTTAAATTCTCCGACTAATTCAAATATTCTTCTAATACTTTCTTCTTCGAAACCTTCTTTTAACCAAGATGGATGAGATGTAACTCTAAATGTATTTATACCAAATTCTTCTACTGTGAAACCTAATTTAATTATTTCATCTATATGTTCTTTTATATTCATAAATTCATTATGTGAATATTCTAATTGTATTGGAAATAGCATATCTGTTGTATAGACTTCTCTTTCTTCTAAGGCTTTCATGTATCTTTCATAATTTATTCTTTCATTAGCGGCATGTATATCTATCATATACATAATATCTTCATCTTGTGCGATAAGATAAGTTCCTAGTGCTAAACCAACTGGTTTTATAAATACGGCTTCTTTTTTAACTTCTTCACTATTATATTCTTCTTCATCTTCATTAACATTGAAATTTAATCTAAGTGCTTCGATTGTTCTAAAATTATTTTCTTTTTCGTCTTCTGTAAGAGCAAGATCTTCACTTTTTTTAGTTTCAGTATATCCTTTAAATGTATTATCACTTTCATTAATTGCTGTTCTAATAGTACTAAAAAGTAAATCATTTAAGCTTTCTAATTTAGAAAATTTAATGTCTTGTTTAGTTGGGTGTATATTAACATCTATAAGAGTTGGATCTGTTTCAATCGATATAACAACTATTGGAAATTTATTTTCAGCAAGAACTGTGTGATATGCATCTTTTATAGTTCTATTAACTGATATATTTGATACTACTCTTCCATTTACAAGTGTTATCATGTTATTTCTATTTGATTTTGATATATTTAAGTTACTTATATATCCGTGAATAATATAATCATAGTTTTCAGCATCAATTTTAATCATATTTTTAGCTGTATTATATCCAAATATTTCATGTATACATTTATAC
>CAKOKV010000121.1 GCA_934095805.1 uncultured Bacilli bacterium
CTATACTTATGAATTAAATCTTGATGGAATAAACAAAAAGATAAGCCGAGAGTATTTAGGATTTAGAAAAAAATATAAAGATAAAATAGAAAATATTATAGAAATAAATGATACAAAGGAAGGACAAGTATATTATATTAATAGATATTTTAAGAACATAGTAGACATTAATAATAATAAAGATCTTGAAAAAAAATATAAATATATAAAAACTTTTGTGATGCATTATATTAATAATTCAGCAAATATTTCTACAGATAGTGAATGCAACTACAAAGATTTAAAATATATAGATTGGTATAAAAAATCACCAGAAACATTAAGAACTTTGGCTAGAGTCGTAGATCCTAAAATTAAAGATATAATGGTTGATACAGATAATAAATATGAAGAATTATTATTTGTATTGAAAGATGGAAGCAAAATTACAAGAAATATGTTATCAACAGGAACAGAAAGATTTTTAAATACAATAAGATATGTTAACGAAATAATAGATAAAAATGGAATATTAATAGTTGATGAAATAGAACAAAACTTACATAAAGATTTAGTGGGGCTAATTATAAGACTTTTTGGTGAAATGTCTAAAAATAATTCACAAATTATTTTTACTACTTTAAGTCCAGAAATTTTTGATATTACTAACAAAGATAATAAAAAAATATTTAAACAAGATTCAATATTTATTTTAAATAGTGATTATGATGATATTAGAATTAATAAATTGATGGAATTAAAGATTGATGGAGAAAGAGTGAAAGGGGATGCTTCTGTAGCTAATTTATATAAAAATAAGAAGATATCTATACATCCTAATATTGAACAAATAAATATCTTTTTAAAAAATTTTAATAATTGACTTTTAAAAACCAGTCAATAAAGAAGTTTAAATAAAAAAAGAACCATATAAATGGTCCCATTAATATAAAAGTATATATATCTTGCCGGATTCTATATACTTTTATATTATAATACAATTTGTTGTATTTGTAAATACGGAACATTTGTGCTGGCTCGGAAAGGAGGCTACTATGTTCCAAATATATAAACAACAAATAGAATGATAGCCTTGTAAAAACAAGGTTATTATTTTATTTGGAGGTAAAAAAATGGAAATAAAAGTTTTAAGCTCACAACAATGTGAGGATAAAAATGTAAATAATGGAGATTGTTTTATTCTTGATAATGGAAGTGAATTAGTATTATATGACTGTGGATGTGAAGATTATGCTAATTATGTCATAGACTACATGAAAGAAAATGGATATGAAAAAGTAAAAATAATGTTATCGCACAATGATGATGATCATTTTAAAGGAATACCAGTATTAATAGAAGATGGGAAAGTCTCAGAGGTTACAACAGTATTATTGTTAAGATATGTAGATGATCTACTTGAAAGAATTGATGATGGAAGAAAAAATAGAGATTCTATAAAGAGACAGATAACTGATATGTATGATAATATAGAACAATTAAGTGGAAATAATTTAAAAGATGCTTTTATTCATACAAAGATTGCTGATGGAATAGAAATATCTGGCCCAGGAAAAGATTATATATTGGATGCAGCCGCAAAAGGATTAGATACAACAGAGGGAGATACAATAGACGGAGAGACAATAACAAATGCTACAAGTATACATGCCAAAGTTAAATTAGGTAATAAATATATATTGCTGACAGGAGACTCTAGTTTTGAATCGATTATGAAAGAAAAATTAGATGATTTTGAAATTATTCAATTAGCTCATCATGGGAAAAAAGAAATTGCTGAAAAAGTATTTGAAGAGTTAGATGATAAACCCGACGAAACATATATTATTTCTGATAATACAGGAACTTCAAATGGTGGTTCAGATAAATTAGATACTAAAGGCTATAAAGTTATGAATACTAAGGATGATGGTATGCTTTCTTTAGATGAAAATAGCAGAAGTATTAATAGTAGTAATAAAGGGACTCTAAATGACTTATTTGATTTGTAAAAGGAATATTACTCAACAAGAAATTGAAGACAGAAGAAAGTATATATATGATGTTTTTCATATATATACTTTAGTTGATACTAAAAATTCCAATGAGAATTTAATAGTATTAAGAAGCATGCCATACACAGATATTGATTTATTTTTAATAATAGGTCATAACAATGCTACAAATAAGTATTTAGAGATACATCATAAAGAAATAAAAGAAAAAAATGTTTTAATTATTTCATGCTATACAAAACATTTTTCAAGTATTAGATTATTAAAAGATAAAAATGTCTATACACCAATCGATGGAAAAGAAATAAAAACATATATTGGAGAACATTATGGATTTAATTTTGAAATTACATTCGAAGAAATACGTTTATATAGAAATAGGGAATTAGATTTAGAAGAATTGTTAAATAAAATATTTAGGAGAAATTAAGAATGGAAAAGTTAGTTGAAAAAATTGATGAATATAACATATTTAATTTTATTCTACCTGGATTAATCTTTACTTATTTACTAAAATACTATGTCGGAATAGATATATTCCAAGAAAGTTTAATTGAAATGATATTTATATACTATTTCATAGGTTCAATAATCAGTAGAATAGGATCAGTTATTATAGAAAAAATTCTAATTAAATGTAAATTTATTGAATATGCTCCTTATGGAGAGTATATTAAAGCAAATGAAAAAGATAAAAAGATAAGTCAATTGTTGATTATAAATAATATGTATAGAACTATTTGTTCGGGTTTTATATTATTACTTGTAATAAAAATAATAAAAGAGTTATTTAGCAAATGGAATTTATCAATGTGCATAGGAAATACAATCGGAATAATTACAATAATGTTGTTATATTTGTTTTCTTATAGAAAACAAACAAAATATATAAAAAAAAGGATTGAGATTAACAAATAATAAAAAATAGCACTCATGTGCTATTTTTTATTTATCTTGTTTAGCTACCCAGTTAGCAAATTCTTCGTTAGAAATTTTTCCATCGCAAACATCTTTATACATTTGTTTACCAATTTTTCGATATCGTTTTAAATCATTTTGATACATCTCTATTTCAGGGTTTCGAGATGCACGAAGTTGTTTCCTACTTCCAATTTTTCTATATTTATCATAGGTAGAGTCATTTTCTAATTTTCTTCTTTGATATTCTTTATTTCCAATATCTTTACAAGTTATATATTCAGCTACCTGTCTATCACAATATGAAATATTTTTTTTATGAGTTATAAAATATCTTCCACAATTACCACATATTTTTATATACATACTATTTACAGATACTACATTGAATAATGTAATATAAAAGCTAGTAAATAAATTATTAGTTTCAAATCGATTAAGATTAACAAGCTTTCTTCCAGTTGGATCTGTTTCTTCAATAGCATCAATTAAATTATTTATATTTTCTAACTTAGCATCTTTAGGTTTAAAAGGAAATTGTAAATATTGATAATCTAATATATCTACTGAATGAAAGTTTTTTTTGAATTCAGAAAATGCATTTGGATATATTTGATTATATAAGTAAAAAATTTGTTTATGAGTTAAATGTTTCATATCAATAGGATTATCAATGTCATAAACAAAATTAATACATTGTTTGAATAAACTTTGATA
>CAKOKV010000122.1 GCA_934095805.1 uncultured Bacilli bacterium
ATGTAAGCAACTTTAATACTAGTAATGTTACTGATATGAGTTATATGTTTGGGTATAGTAAAGCAAAAAAGTTAGATTTAAGTAGTTTTGATACTCGAAATGTAACTAGTATGGCAATTATGTTCCAGGAAAGCTCTGTGTTAGATTTAAATATAAGTAGTTTTGATACAAGTAAAGTAACAAGTATGAGTTATATGTTTTATAATGTTAAAGCAACAAACATTGATGTAAGTAATTTTAATACTAAAAATGTGACGGGTATGTATGGAATGTTTTATGGTGTTTTAACAGAAAGTTTAGATTTAAGTAATTTTGATACAAGTAAAGTAACTAATATGAGTGATATGTTTTATAATAGTAAACTAAAAACAATTGATTTGAGTAGTTTTAATACAAAAAATGTTAAGTATATGGGGAGCATGTTTGAAAATAGTTCAAATCTTAAAACAATATATGCTAGCAATAATTTTGATACTAGTAATGTTACTAGTGGTTCTAACATATTTAAAGGATGTACAAGTTTAGTTGGCGGTGCTGGTACAACTTATAATAGTGGTAGAGTTATTAAAACATATGCTAGAATAGATGGTGGAACAAGTAGTCCTGGATACTTTACATTAAAATAATAATTAATAGGTGTTAACTATAAAATGGTTAACACTTTTTGTATAACTTTTGTTTTGTTTATGTTATTATATCTGTATGAAGAAATTTATATCTGGAAGTATTAGTAAATTTATATATCAAAGTAATAGTGGTCCATATAAAGTTGGAGTTTTTAGAGTGAGAGAAACTAATGATGAAGATGTTAGTAGTTTTGTTAATAAACTTATCAGTTTTACCGGATCATTTAATGAAATAAATAGTGATGTTGATTATATATTCTATGGTTCACTTGTTAATCATCCTAAATATGGAGTTCAATATCAAGTTGAAACTTATGAAGTGAAACCGCCTAGTGATATTGATAGTTTAGTATTATATTTAAGTAGTGGTATGTTTTATGGAATAGGTGAGAAAACCGCTAAAAGAATTGTTGATAAGTTTGGGCTTAATACCATTGAAGTTATTAAAAATGATTATCCAAGTGTTGCGATTGTTAGTGGTATGACTATTACTAAAGCAAGAAGAATGCATGATAAGATTGTTGAAAATGAACTTAATCAAGAATTAATAATTAAACTTAATGGATATGGTTTTACTATGAAGGAATCTATAGATTTGACTACTACTTATGGTAAGTCACTTGCTGATATTATAGAAAATAATATATATATGTTAATAGGTGAAATTCCATTTGATAAACTTGATACTATATTTTTAATGAATCATAGTGAAATGAATGAAAATAGAATTATGGCATTAATACTTCATAATATTGAGCTTATGTGTTATGAAAGTGGAGATACTATTGTTAAAAGTGAAAAATTATTTATTAAGCTTAAAAGATGTTTTAAAGGTACTTTTACTAGTTCTTCTTTTTTGAGTTATTTACATAAGCTGCTTGATTTAAAGAAAATTGTTATTTTAAATGATTTTGTTGGTTTAAGAAATTTTTATGATACTGAAAATGAGATTATTAAAACTATATTTAATATTAATAAAATTAAAGAAACTTATAGAGATGAAAAAATAAATAAACTTATTAGTTCTTATGAAAAGAGAAACAATATTATTTTTAATGATGAACAAAAGAGTGCGATAAAAGGTTCAATTAAGAATAATTTTTATATTATAACTGGTGGTCCTGGTACTGGTAAAACTACTATTATTAAAGCTATTGTCGATATACTTAAAGATTTAACTAAACTTCAATATAATGATATTGCTTTACTTGCTCCGACTGGTAGAGCTAGTAAAAGGATTGCTGAAAGTGTAGGTGCTAATGCATCAACTATTCATAAATATTTAAAATGGAATAAAGAAACTGGTGCATGTACAGTTGATGAATATAATAAAAGTAGTGAAAGAATTGTTATTGTTGATGAAGCTAGTATGATTGATATATTCTTATTTTTAAATCTACTTCATGGAATTAGAAATGATGTTAAATTAATATTAGTTGGAGATAAAAACCAATTACCTTCAATTGGGCCAGGAGACTTATTAAATGATTTACTTTCTTTTGATAATATTTGTAAAAGTAAATTGGAAACTATATATAGAGTAAGAGATGGTAGTTATATTATTGATCTTGCTAATGATATAAAAAACTATAAGGAATTTGATACATTTAGTAATGAATATAGTGATTTTAAATTTATAGAAAGTAATGATTCTAATATTAAATTATATTTAACTACTATGTGTGAAAAAACTATTGAAAGAGGAATTAGTATTGAAAATTTTCAAGTTCTTGCTCCTATGTATAAAGGTATAAATGGTATTGATTCTTTAAATGAACTTATGGCTAATATATTTAATAGTAAAAATGAAAAATATAAGATAGGTGATAAGTATTATCGAATAAATGATAAAGTTATACAGCTTGTTAATGATGTTGATAATAATGTATTTAATGGTGATATTGGATATATTAAAGATATTTATACTGAAGAAGGAAAAATGGTAGTTGAAATTAATTATATGGGTAATGTTGTTACATATAAGAGTGGAGACTATGATAAATTTAATTTGGCTTATGCAATTAGTATTCATAAATCACAAGGTAGTGAATATGATAATGTTGTTATAATACTAGCTCATAGCTTTAGTAGAATGTTTTATAATAAACTTATTTATACTGCTGTTACAAGAGCTAAAAAATCATTGGTAATTCTTGGTAGTATAAATTCATTTAATGAATCAGTTCAAACTACATATTCAACTAACAGAAATACATATTTAAAAATGTATAATAATAAATAATATTGTTAATAATAATATCGAGGAGAGTGATATTATTAAAACTATCGAGAAGATGATGTATATGGCAGGTGGTATGGGTATGATGTATTTATATAAAACTTATGAAAAAGATATAAATAGATTTACTAAAACAGTATCTAAAAAAATAAAAGATTTGAAATAGTTCTTTTGGACTATTTTTTTTCATATTTCCTGTGCTATAATTGTAATATATAAGGAGGAGTTATGTTAGAAAGATTTAAAAAAGATGAAAATAGAAAAGTTAATACTGAAAAAGTAAATGAACTTGTTAGAACAGGAAATAGAGTTTTAAATATTTTATATATTCTTTTTATTATTTTACTTGTTTATGTTCTTGGATTAATTTTAAAAGAATGGAAGATTTTAGGATTTATTGGTAAGATACTTTCAATAATATCACCATTATTTATTGGTTGGCTTATTGCTTGGTTATTACATCCTCTTGTTAATAAATTAAGAGATAAAGGTTTAAATAAAGTTCTTAGTGTTATTATTACTTATGCAATATTACTTATAATAATATATTTAATGTTTGCACTTACATTGCCATCACTTGGTGAACAAATTACTGAACTTGTATCATCTATACCTAAGATTGCTAATGATGCAAAAGAATGGATTAATAATATATTTGTTAAATTATCTGATTTAAGTTTAGAAAATTTAGATACTATTAAGAAATCTTTCTTCTTAAAAATAGAGAATTTTGCAGCTGATATACAAACT
>CAKOKV010000123.1 GCA_934095805.1 uncultured Bacilli bacterium
CATAGTAAGATGTATGTGGAAGCATTAGGTAATGTTGAAAAAAATAAAAGTTACGATGTTACTGAAGCGATTAAAGTTCTTAAAAGTCTTAAAACTAGAAAATTTGATGAATCAGTTGATGCAGTATTAAAATTAAACATTGATGCTAAAAAAACTGATATGAATGTAAGAGGAAGTTTTGTTCTTCCTAATGGAACTGGTAAGACTAAAAGAGTATTAGTTATTACTAAAACTAAGGCATCTGAAGCTAGTGAAGCAGAATATTGTGGAGCAGAAGATATGTTAGAAAAAATCGAAAAAGAAAATTGGTTCGAATTTGATACTATCGTTGCTACTCCAGAAATGATGCCAGCATTAGGTAAACTTGGTAAAATTTTAGGTCCTAAAGGTTTAATGCCAAATCCTAAACTTGGAACAGTTACAACTAATGTTAAAGAAGCAGTTAGTAATATTAAAAAAGGTATGGTAGAATACAAAAATGATTCTTATGGAAATGTTCACTTCTCATTTGGTAAGTTATCATTCAGTGAAGAAAAACTTGAAGAAAATTTAAGAGCTATCGTAGCTGAAATCGTTAAAAACAAACCAAGTGGAGTTAAAGGTACATTCGTTAAAGGAATTAGTATTTCAACAACTATGGGTCCTGGTGTTAAAGTAGATAAAGCTTCATTTGGACTTTAATATAAAGCACGAAAGTGCTTTTTTTATTGCAAAGAAAAAGCCATTATTTATGATGTTCATCAAATGGCTTCATAAGAATTCCTGTTGATATTAAACCACTAATACCAACAAGTGCATAAATAAAATTAGTTAAGAATGTGTCTGCTCCAAACAATAGAGATACTAAATTGACATTAAATATACCGACCATTCCCCAATTTATTGCACCAATAATAACAAGAGTAAGTGCAACTTTATATACCGTATTCATCGATTCCTCCTTACATACTACTATTATGTACAGATAAATAAAAATATATTCATATAAATTATAAATAAAAATATAATTTACTGTGAAGGGGGAATTAATATCAAAAAGGTAATAATATTACTTGTAACTTGTTTACTTCTAGTTGGATGTAATAAAATGGATTCAAACACTGCTATTAAAAAATATAAAAAGTTATTAAATGATAATAGTATGTATAAACTAACAGGAGAAATGGATATAGTTAGTAATGAAGAATTATATCATTATACAGTAACAGTTGATTATATGGAAGGAGATTATTATAAAGCATCACTTGTTAATAAAGATAATCGTCATGAACAAATAATATTAAAAAATGAAAATGGTGTTTTTGTAGTAACTCCAAGTTTAAATAAAAGTTTTAAATTTCAAAGTGAGTGGCCATATAACAGCAGTCAAGCATACATTCTATCATCATTATTAAAAGATTTAGAAAATGATTCAAATGTTACATTTGAAGAAAAAGAAGATAAATATATATTAAATTCTACTGTTAACTATCCAAATAACACAGCATTAATTAGTCAAAAAATAACATTTGATAAGGATATGAAACCACAATTAGTAGAAGTATATAATAAAGAAGGAATAGCTAATATTACATTTAAAATATCTAAAATAGATTTCAAACCAGATTTTAAAGAAAATAATTTTGAAGTAGAAAATACTGCTAGTGAAGAATCTATTGATAATGTAAGCAAAATAGATGAAGTAGTTTATCCAATGTATTTACCAACAGGAACTAAATTTAAAAGCGAAGAAACAGTAAAAACTGATGAGTCTGAAAGAGTTATATTAACATTTACAGGTGATAAATCATTTATATTAATAGAAGAAGCTAGTAAAGTACCAAAAGAATTTGAGATAACATCAAAAGATGGTGAACTTGTATTCTATGAAACAGTACTTGGATCACTTTCTGGTTCTTCATTAAATTGGACGATGAATGGTAAAGATTATTATATTATCGGAGAAAACTTATCAAATGAAGAACTATTAAAAGTGGCATCATCAACCTCTATTGTATCTTTAACAAAATAGTATTAGGAAACTAATACTTTTTTTTTATTTCTTTTTATGTTATTATTTATAATAGTATAGGAGAAAAGAATATGAAGAAACAAATCATAAACTATATTTTATCAATATTATTTCTAATAATATTTATTTTTGTTATCACTTATTCTTATCTAAATACTAATTTTAGTCAAAAAGGAAATATAGATTATAAAAAGAAATATTATGATATTGTATATAATAATGTAACTATAGATTATGATACAACTATGAAAGTAAAACTAGATAGTAAAAATGATACTATTAAAGTAAGGGTAAATGATTTAAATGAGTTCAAAAAAGCAAATTCATTTAGTGTTGATTTAACAAATATTGGTAGTATTAATGCTAAAATAAAAAATATAAGAATATTAAATATACAATCAAATGTAGAACTTAAAGATATAAACATAGATATTTCAACAGCTAAAGATGACATAATAAATGGTGGAGAAACAATTAAATTGATAATCTGTATTAAATATAATGGAAAGAAGATAATAGAAAATCCATATTACTTTTTTGATATAAAATATGATTTTGATGAAGTAGTTCTTTAAAAAAAAGAATTTTTTTGGTATAATGTCTTTATAGATTATAGGAGGATACATGAAAGAAATAATTTCTAGCTTAGATATTGGCTCATCAACAGTTAAACTTGTAGTAGGCGAAGTATATAATAATGAAGTTAATGTTTTATCAGTATCCGAAGTAAAATCAAAAGGTGTTAAAAAAGGATTAATAGTAAACCCAGAGGAAACACTTATATCATTAAAAGAAGTTTTTAGTAGAACAGAAGAAATGTTAAATATAAAAATAAATAAAGTATTATTAACAATTCCTTCATATTATGCAGAATTTCTAGTAGTAGAAGGAAGTACAACAATAAGAAATGAAGACGGTATAGTTGACGGAAATGATATTGTATCAGTACTACAATCATCTGTATATAATAAAGTTCCGAATAACAAAGAATTTGTTTCAATAATGCCAATAGAATTTATACTTGATGACACAGAAAAAGTAAAAGATCCAAAAGGAATGAAAGCTTCAAAGATGACTTGTAAAGCAGTAGTAAGTCTAGCTCCAAAAAAGAATGTTTATACAGCAGTATCACTTTTAGAAAATCTAGGAGTATCAATTGTAGATATAAACTTTGGTGGTTTAGCTGACTATTATGAATTTAAAACAAGTGATCATGATAAGAAAAATGTCGCAGTTGTTAACATTGGAGAAGAAAAAACAGAAGTAAGTATTTTCAAAAAAGGAATAATGATTGAGACAGAAAATATTGAAATAGGTGGTAAAAATATTGACAGAGATATCTGTTATATATATGATATAAGTAGAAAGAAAGCTAAAACATTAAAAGAGAAATTTGCATTAGCTTCAAAAAGGAATGCATCAACATCTTGGAGTGAAGATGTAGTAACTAATACAAATGAGAATATAAAAATAAGTCAATACGAATTAAGTGAAATAATCAATTCAAGAATAAAAGAGATATTAGAACTAGTAAAAAAGCAAATAAACCTCTTA
>CAKOKV010000124.1 GCA_934095805.1 uncultured Bacilli bacterium
GTATGCAACCATTAATTCCATATTTAATGGGAGAACCTCATCCATATGGAACAAGACTATGTGATTATCAAAAATGTATTAGAACAAATGATTTAGATGTTATAGGGGACACATATCATCATACATTTTTCGAAATGTTAGGCAATTGGTCTCTTGGAGATTATTTTAAAGATGAAGCTATTGAATGGAGTTTTGAATTTTTAACAAAAGTTCTTAATATACCAGTAGAAAGATTAGCAGTTACAGTTTATGCTGGAAAAGATAATATTCCATTTGATAAAGTAGCTCATGATAAATGGTTAAGCTTAGGTATTAAAGAAGAAAGAATAGCAAGAACAGTTGATGATAACTTCTGGATTGCAGGAGAAACAGGACCTTGCGGACCAGATACAGAAATGTTCTATTTCAGAAGTAATGAACCAATTCCAGAAAAATTTGATCCAGAAGATGAGAGATGGGTTGAAATCTGGAATGATGTATTCATGCAATACAAAAAGAATAGTGATGGAAGTATAGAAGAATTACCTAAAAAGAATGTTGATACTGGAATGGGATTAGAAAGAGTAACAGCAGTGCTTGAAGGAGTAAACGATAATTATCTATCAAGTATTTGGAAAGATGTAATAGAACTAATTTCAAAGATATCATCTCTACCTTATGAAGGTAATGAAACAAGTATGAGAATTATAGCAGATCATATAAGAACAGCAGTATTTATAAGTGCAGACCCTGCTGGTATAAAACCAAGTAATGTTGGGCAAGGATATATTTTAAGAAGACTTATAAGAAGAGCTATAAGACATGCTAAAAAATTAAATATTGATATTAATAGTGATTGGGAAAGTCAAATAGCTTCATTAATAATGGATAAATATGAAATATATTATAGTGAGATTAAAGATAATAGAAATATTGTTTTAGAAGTATTAAAAGCAGAAAAAGAAAAATTCAATAAAACATTAGAAAAAGGTCTTAGAGAATTTGAAAAAGTAACAAAAGACAATAAAGACTTAGATGCAGCTACTTCATTTAGACTATATGATACTTATGGATTTCCAATTGAATTAACAGTTGAACTTGCAAATGAAAGAGGAATTAAAGTAGATGAGGAAGGCTTTAAAGAAAAATTTAAAGCTCATCAAGAATTATCAAGAACAGCATCTGCTGGACAATTCAAAGGTGGATTAAGTGGAAATAATGAAATTGAAACTAAATATCATACTGCAACACATCTTTTAAATGCTGCTTTAAAACAAGTAATAGGTCCAACTGTTCATCAAAAAGGTAGTAATATTACAGATGAAAGAATGAGATTTGATTTTAGCTGTGATCATAAATTATCAGATGAAGAAAAGAAACAAGCAGAAGATTTAGTAAATAAATGGATTAGTGAAGGACTACCTGTAACAGTAGAAGAAATGAATAAAGAAGATGCAATCGCATCAGGAGCTGAATGTATGTTTATTGAAAAATATCCAGACATAGTAACAGTTTATACAATCGGAGATAATATTTCAAAAGAACTTTGTGGTGGACCTCATGTTAAAAATACAAATGAATTAGGTCACTTTAAAATAGTAAAAGAAGAAGCATCAAGCTCAGGAGTAAGAAGAATAAAAGCAATACTAGAATAGAGGAGTAGAAATGGAAGTTACATATAATGTAAAATTAGAAAATTTATTAAAAGGTAGTGATAATGAACCTAAAATTGTAATACCAGAAGAAAAACCACCATATTCTCTTGAAACAAAAATAAAGGTATTAGAAGAAGAATCTTATGCTTTAAAAAAAGAATTTATGAATGAAACTTTAACATTTTTAACAACTACTAATGAATATGGAGTTAATATTATAACTGGTATATCAAGTACAATATATATCCCTTCTGAATTAGATCAAGATAGTCTTATTTATAGAATAGTCACTGGAGAAAAAGGAAGAGAAAATCATGAAATGATAGATTTAAATACTATATTTGATGTAGCATCCATTACAAAATTATTTACATTAATACTTTTATTAAAATTAGATGATTTAGGTTATTTATCTCTTGATGAGAAGGTTTGTGATATAAATCCAGATTTTCAAGGATTAGAAGATTTTACATTAAATGATTTAATGAGACTTCATGGTAAATATTGGACTGATGGAAATGTAGCAAAAGCACAATCAAAAGAAGAAGCAGAGAGAATATTAAAAACAATACATTTAACTGATAATACTAGGAAAGAAAATACTTATAATGATTTTGGAGCAATTATAATAGCTGATTCAATCGCTAAAAGAATGTCTAAAATTCATAATAAAGAATTAACATATGAAGATGTTTTAAAGATGTATCTTTTAGAACCACTTGGAATGAATCATACTTGTTATAATCCAACAACTGACAATGTTTCAGGAAATGGACTTGGAACAAATATTGTCCATGATCCAAAAGCAAGAGCATTAGGTGGAATGTGCGGACATGCTGGATTATTTACAAACTCAACTGATTTGATGCGTCTAGCAAGAGATATATTTGCAGCAATGGACGGAAAAGGAAAAGTATTAAATAAAAAAATAGTTAAAAAACTTGGAGAAAAAACATTTCCAAATGGGGAACATCCTGAAAAAGGAAATTTAGGAGTCTATGTTAAAACTAAAGACCCAACTAAAGAATCTTATGTCTCTAAACAATCCTCGAATGGAAGTTTTGCACATCAAGGTTGGACAGGTTCAGTTGCAATATTTGATCCGAATTATAGAGTACATCAAAGTATACTTGTAAACTCTATTTATTCATCAAGTGAAAAAGAACAAATTAAAAACGATAAACCAGTGTTTTATTTAAAAGCATTAAAACATTATAAAGAAAGAGTAATAGATATTGGACTTAAAATGAGATATGTAAAAAATGAACTTGATTTTTGTAAAAAATTACAGGAAGAAGAAAATAATCAATTAAGAAGAGCATTTAAAATATTAAGAAAATTACCTTATTAATGACTTTTTAAATAAAATGTTTTAAAATATTAATAGAAGATAGAATTATATTATTGTGAGGAATAAAAATGGAGAAAGTAGTACTAGGAAACTTAAAAGAAGAATTGCAAAAAGATAATCTTAATTTATCAGAAAGAATGCCAAAAGATAGCTTAGAAGATAAAATGTTATTTTTAGAAACAGAACTAGATGGTTTAGAAAAAGAAATGATTTATCATACTTTAAGATTCTTAGAAACAAAAAACGAATATGGAACAAATGTTATAACAGGAGTATCTAGTTGTATATATATTCCTTCACTAGATGGCGAAGATGATTATTCATTTAAAATAATTAGTGGAGAAAGAGGAAGAGATAGCAAAGAACAAATGGATGAAGATACAATATATGATATAGCATCTGTTACAAAACTATTTACATTAATACTTTTATTAAAATTAGATGATTTAGGTTATCTATCTCTTAATGAAAAAATATGCGATATAAATCCAGATTTCCAAGGATTAGAAGATTTTACATTAAATGATTTAATGAGACTTCATGGTAAATATTGGACTGATGGAAATGTAGCAAA
>CAKOKV010000125.1 GCA_934095805.1 uncultured Bacilli bacterium
TAGTTTAGCAACCTCCCAAATAACATCATTAAACTTACATACAATATTATCACAAGTTTCTATAAGACAAGCATTTTTATCATTATCATATGTAATAATCGACTTAGAACCAACTCGATCACATGTACCATCATATATAGAACAAGTAGCTTTCTTTTTACCACTCAGAACTAAATTAATGAGTCTTTCATTATCTACAGCAAATTTCCATTTTTCTATATCATCATTCATTATTTATTCTCTTCATTATTAACATAAATAGTACTAAATTTAATACCATTTAAATAATTATTTAAAGCTATTTTTTCAAATTCAATCATATCTTCTGGTAAAGAATTAATACTAAACCAAACTAATTCAAAACACTTATTGGGCTCATTAATTTTAATTTCTCCATTATAACCATTAAGCTCAAAATAAACATCATAATAAGGAAGTAATGATTTATTCTTTCTGTTAACAACAAATACATCATTAATATTATCAACTTTAATATCTATATCTAATTCTTCTTTTGCTTCTCTTATAGCTGCTTCATATGCATCCTCACCAACATCTAAATGACCTGCTGGAAGAGCTAAAAAACCTGGCCATAATTTAGTACCTTGTCTTCTTTGTAACAATATTTCCCCTTCTTTATTTTTTATTATTAAATAAATTGATGATAAAAACTTTTCTCTATCTTTTTTCATATATTACTCCTTATAAAAATTATAACACAAAAAAAGATGAAATTTTACTCTCCATCATATTCCATCTTTTTAACCATAGCTTCTTTCTCAGAATTCTTTTTAGCAAGAAATAATAAATAATTTAAATCATCACTTTCATCATCTAAATCATTTTTAAGTAAATTAACAGCCATATCTTTAACATCATTTTCTATAACATCAGGTAAATATCCCATATCAATATAACACTGAATTAATTTATTTGCTTTAACTATTGCATTTTCTCTTTTACTTTCAGATTCAAAAACCTTCTTTTCATACAATTCTTTTATTCTTTTATTAATAAACATTTCATTATTATCAATATTTGTTAACACACCAGATACAATATTAAATATATCCAGCATATCTTTTAACATTGATTCATCAAATAATTTTTTTTGAACATTCTTTGCTTCAACATATGATAAAATACCATAAGCAAGAGAAGTAAGCATACCAATCATAGGTGAAGATATTAAAATAGCAATATTTAATCCTCCTAAAACTGATAATAAAATAATCTTTCTCTTTGCTTTTTTATTTTCCAAACTCACTTCTTCATCAAGACCCTTATTTATAAGTTCTAAAGCATTAGACAAATCATTCTTTAATTTTGCATTCTTATCAAATAATTCTAATAAATACTTTTCAGAATATTCCTCTTCTTCTAATATAATTTTATATATATCAAATGCTTTAACAGAAACATCTTCTACCTTCTTACATCCTTCTAATCTTTTAGAAGATTCTATTGATTTCTCACTACTTTTAAACATAATTTTCCCCTAATCAAAAAAGTGCCATTATTATAGCACTCTTCTAATCATTAATCAATGTTAACACCTTTATTTATCTCTTTAAGACCAACTAAATATTCAATAATAATTAATATAAAATATACTATTGTAACTATAAATATTAACATTTTAAATACACTCATCATTATATTTGTACTAGTAAATAAATTCATAATATCACTATTAAATAAACCACTTACATATACACTAAGTAATACTAATAATGAAGATAACATATAAAATATAAATCCATATATACAACTTTTTAACATCTTACCATTATTAGATTTATGACCAATTATTATTCCTAAATATCCTGTAATTAATATAAAAGTAAGCTCAGCAAATACTAAAAAGAATACTCTAGTTATAAAGCTTGCTACACTACTTTCATACATATTTGCCACAAAATCAATACTAGATTTTAATAATTCTATATTTTCCTTTGAATAATAACATATAAATAAACAAAGAATAATTACAATAGTAGAACTTAACATAGTTATAATACCACTCACTATTTTAGATAAATATAATATATTCTTTTCAACTGGTAATGTATGTGTTAAATAAGATTCATCTTTATAAAAATTTAAAACAAATCTTGCCCATACTCTAAGTAAATTATTAATAACAATATTAACAAACATAGCTATAACAATACCATTATTAATTTTAGAAATTATTAACATAATACCAGAATTATCAAATAAAGAACATATTCTTCCAGTTAATGCAAAAAATAAAGATAAAATATAAAATATTATTAAATTCTTATAATCAAATTTCAAATCATATTTAAGTACTTTTAAGAACATTTAAACATCCTCCTAAAGATCTCATCAATAGATGCAGATTCTTTTTTACGAAGTGAGTCAGCTGATCCAGTTAATATTATTTTACCCTTATCAATAAATATAACTTCATCCAATATTCTTTCTATATCAGAAATTAAATGTGTAGATATAATAACACTGCTTCCATCTTTAAAATTAGATAAAATTGTATCTAAAATATAATCTCTAGTAGCGGGATCTACTCCACCTAATGGTTCATCCAATATATAAAGATCAGCTTCTCTACTCATAACAAGTATTAATTGTAATTTTTCTTGCATACCTTTTGACATCTTAGATAATTTAGCATTAATATCTAAATCCAAATCCTTAATTAATTTTTTAGCTTTTTCAATATTAAAATTATCATAAAATTCATTAAAATAATTAACAGTGTCAATAACTTTCATTTCTTTGTCTAAATATGTTCTTTCTGGTAAATATGAAATTATTTTTTTAGACTCAACACCTGGATGTTTACCATTAATTAATATTTCACCACTAGTAGGTGTTAATAAATCGTTAATAAGTTTTATTAATGTTGTTTTTCCTTGCCCAATTTTTCCCAAAAGTCCAATAATTTTTCCTCTTGGAATAATTAGATTAATATCTTTTAGAATCTTTTTATTATCAAAACTTTTTGATAAATTCTTACACTCTAAAAGTTCCATATTATTTTCCTCCTAATTCCTGCAAATACTTAATAGATTCTTCATAAGTTATACCAATATTTTTCATAGAACTTAAATAATCATTAACTTTTTCAATTGCAAGTTTCTCTCTTGCTTTAAGAATTATTTTAGAATCAGTAGTAACATACTTACCATTAGTTCTCTCTGTATAAATAAGTTTCTCATTTTCAAGTTCAGAAAGTGCTTTTTGCATAGTATTAGGATTAACTTTGTAGTAAAGTGCTAGCTCCCTTACAGAGGGTAATCTACTACCAACAGACAACTTTCCAGATACAATATCCATTTTAACAATATTAACAAGCTGAATATAAATAGGAATATTATTATCAAATGTATAACTCATAAAATCTCCTTTCACTGTATTACTTGCATAATACAATAATACTATTAAACATATATAAAGTCAACATATTAACAATTATAACATATTTTAAAAAATAAAAATGTTACCATACGATAACATTTATTTATTTTACTATTTTTTTAAATAATCATTCTTTTTAAAAGTTGCCTT
>CAKOKV010000126.1 GCA_934095805.1 uncultured Bacilli bacterium
AAACAGTTATTCCTTTAAAACATACTGGTGTTTGAAATGCAAAACCAATACCAAGTTTAGCTCTTTCATCAATACTCTTATTAGTAATATCTTCTCCATTATAAAGTATTTTACCCTTATCTGGTATAGTTAAACCCATTATGACTTTTGCAAGTGTACTTTTACCACTACCATTAGGTCCAGTTAGGGAATAAAACTTATTCTTTTCTAACTTTAAATTTATATTATTTAATATTTTTTTTTTATCTCTTTCAAAATAAATATCAACTAATTCAATCATAATACTCCTTTCGATAACTAAAATTATCATACTTAGTATATAACTATTTATATTAAATTGTAAAGTAAAAAAAGATATTTCCTACTAATATTGTATGAATTATCTTTTTTATATAAAAATACATAATAATATTTAATCTTCTTTTGTTATATCTTGCAATTCAAAATCTATTGCTTTTCTTAAATCGTTTAATTCTATTTCTATTTGACAACCTATTTTGCCACCGCTTATAAATATTTTATCTTTATTTGAAGAAGAAATATCTATTATTGTTTTAAATTGTTTTTTCATACCTATTGGTGAACATCCGCCATGTATATATCCAGTTAGTGGTAATAAATTTGCTGATTTTAACATTTCTATACTTTTTTCATTAACTGATTTTGCTGCTTTTTTTAGATCTAATTCTCTGTTAACTGGAACCAAGAATACATAATTTATTTTATTATTTGATACAGTTACTAATGTTTTAAATACTTTATCATAATCTTCATTTAAAGTATCTGCTACTTCTATACCACTTATTGCATTTTCGTAAGTATGAATTTTATAATTTATTTTCTTTTGATCTAGTATTCTCATTGCATTTGTTTTCATAAGTTTTTTCTCTCTTTCAAATGTTTAGCAAATCCATATGGTTTTATATTAGTTTTATCTTCAATAGTATTTAATAATTTCATAATATCTTTATTCTTAAATTGATCTACTGGTATTATTATTTTTTTATTTTTGGTTAATAAAGCTATATCATATTTATTCTTACCAAGTTTTAAATCACTTGTAAATCCATATTTTTCTATATCTTTTATATTAATTATGTCTTTTTGTAATTTTCTTTTTGAAATATTTAGTGTTGAAATATATAGTTTATCATTTGATAGTTTTATATAAATATTATTTAATATTATAGTTAAAACAATAATTATTATTGTAAAAAATAATAATGTTAATACTACTTCTAATGATAATTTATTATGTTTAAATATTATTTTATATAAATGTAAAAGTATAAATATTATTGATATTAATATAGTAAACACTTCTAATTTGAATTTTAATTTATCACTTTTTATTTTCATTGTTAATTCCTTCTTATGATTATTATAACATACATATAGGAATTAATTATTGTATTTCAATTATTCTTTTGAATTTGTTATCACTATTAGAAATGAATTCATCTATTTTTTTACTGTCATTTTTAGTTTCTGCATATGCTGTGATTGCGATTGTCTTTTTCCAATCTTTTGTATATGCATCTGTTGTTAAGTTTGTTATTTTATTGCTTCTTAAAAAATCTCTTAGTTTTTTCATTTCTTTTTTATTATCTGATAATATAACATTTACATATGTTCTTTCTTTTGAAAATATATTACTTATTAATAATGCTAAATATGTACCAAGACCACTTGCAATAGCTACTACATATATCATATATTCTCCATCATTATCTACTACATCTATTAGTTTATAGAATATTATTTGACTAATAATAACTGTAAATGATGCTAATACTGATTTGTTCTTTTGTATTAATAATGTTTTACTAGTTCCAATTATATTATCAAATACTTTTATTAGAAATACTATTACAATATTTAAAATTATTGCGATTGTTTGCATTTATTTAACCTCCTTTTTGTGTGAAAAAACATAATAACATATTTAATAATATAAATCAAGTTATGTTTCTTGTTTTAATTTTATTAGTTTTATTTTATAATTATTATAGAATATGAGGTATGAATATGATGAATAGTAGTTTTGATAAAAATATAGAGAAATTAAGAAAATGTTATGAAACTAATCCAAATGTAACACTTGAAGAATTAGATTTACTTGTTAGTAGATTAGAAGGATCTAGTTATGAAAAGAAAGATGGTATATTAAGTGGTGTTGATCCTGTTTGGTTAAGTAGAGTTTTGTTTGTATTTGCTGTTTTATTGTTAGGACTTGTTAGTGTTACTAATTTTCAAGGGCAAAGTTTTGTATATTATTTTGCTTGTTTATTCTTTTTTGCAGGAGTGTTTATTGGACTTAGTGTTCCTGGTTTCGGTCTTATATTTTTATTATCACATGGTGCTACTGGATTTGGGTTAATAACTGTACCAGTTGTATTACAGATACTTGAAAGTCCTATTATGAGTGAAGCTATTGGTAATTCAATATATTTCTTATTATATACAGCATTATTTACCGCTATTGTTGCTGCTATATCAACTATCTTATATAATTTGAGTTCTAATTTTCGAAATAAAAAATATTCGTTACCTATGATATTTATTTTATATGTTATTACTATCGCTATAATACAATTTATTCCTGTTATATATAATATTCCTATTGAAATATTTGGATAATTAAAAACCTATTCAATTTTGAATAGGTCTTTTTTAATACTTTAATATTTTTATTGTATAATCTTCTAAATTAAATCCGTTTTCTAATGCTATGTTTATTAATTCATTTGGACTTGCTTTTTTAACTCTATCTGATTCAAGTACAGCTGCCATATTTACTGTGAAAGCAAGTGAATAAAAGTAATTTAATAAGTCATTTCTTAATCTATCGTAGTCTATATTATTCATCACGAAGTATAGCTCCGCACATTTTATTTAGTGTTTTTACAATAGCTTCTAATTTAGAATTAATTTCTTCACTTGTAAGTGTTGTATTTTCATTTTCGATAGTAATTCTTAATGTAATTGATTTTTTACCTTCAGGTATTTGATTTCCTCTATATTCTTCTATGAATTTTAAACCATTTACTTTTGATTTGATATATTTTGTCATTTCTGCCCATGTTATATTTTCATCAACTATTAAAGATAAGTCTTTTTCTATTGATGGTAATACTGGAATATGTTTGAATTCATTTGTTCTAGATTCTAATGGTATTAATTTATCACTGTCTAATTCAAATATAGCTACTGTTGTTCTTTTTATTTTTGAATCATTCATAGCTTTAACACTAAGTAATCCCATATAACCAATAATTTCATCATTTAATTTAATTGCTAGGTAAGCATTAATGTCAGCCCATGATGGTTTTTCACATTCAGTAGTGAATGTTAAATCTTTCATATGAGTGTAACTAGCCATATTTTCAATTACACCTTTTAATTCATAGAATATTTCTTTTGGATTATTTCCAACTACTGCACCAGTTAAAAGTTTTTTATGAATTGGTAGTGTTTCATCTTCACTTGATTCATGGTATTCACCTTTTAGGAATACTTGTGCC